>CAYSTQ010000201.1:0-3988 GCA_964433855.1 uncultured Thermoproteales archaeon | reverse complement strand
CTGTTAATCAATTTATCTCTTTTTCAGATAGCATGTCTTAAAATCCTTAGAGATTCGTTTATGAAACGTCGATGGATCAATATTAGTGGGCTTTTGTCTAAATGAAATCTTGAAGTTGATTAAATATGCGAAAAGAGAAAAACGCATTCTATGAAGCTATACGTCTATATAATGAGGGTGAAAAAACGCCAGATAAGCAGGCGTTCTTTCACCCTTTAAAAACTTTGAGGAGGTGTTGTGTATGGGTAAGGGGGTTAGCCGCGAGAATAGCTGTGACCATGATTGGACTGTGCGCATCGTGGGGCAGGTATGCGGAGAGCCCAGACGGATAGTCAGAATCTGCAGGAAGTGCGGGAAGAAGCTGACGGACGACCTAGGGAGATAAATCCACTACCGGTAAACAGGGGCCCAGAGGTTACGTCTACCCAACTTCTTTTTTCTTTTTCTCCAGCTCCTTCATGAGGGCCTCCAGCTTCTTCTTGAGGTCGTCCAGCTCGCGCCTCAGCTCCACCTCCTCCCTGACCGCCAGCTCCGGTTTTAGCGGCATGCCGCACCTGTAGCAGAAGCTGGCGTTGGCGGGGTTCATGTCTCCGCACCTGGGGCATTTGACCATCTCCTCCCTCCTCTCCTCCTTTTTCTCCGTGAGGCCCATGAGCTGGAGGTATCTCTGCTCCACGTCCTCCTGGGTCACCCTGCTGTAGACGTCTATCATCGCCCTGGTCTTCCAGCCGAACCACCTCATCATCTCAAGCTCCCTGAAATGCCTGTAGAGCTCCGTTGCCCTCGTATGGCGGAGGACGTGGAACATCCTGTGCCGCCACCTGACGCCGGCCCTCTCGCAGACTTTCCTGAACCTGTCAAGGTACGTGGTGTAGCTGTGCCTGAATATATACTCGTCCTCCCCCGGCCTAGCGGTCTCGAGATACAGGGCGAGCAGCTTGCTGTATTTCACCACCCTCACAACCCTCGACTCGCTCTTCGAGTGCCAGAGCCTGAGCCGGGCGCCGTACTCGTCGAATACTATATCCCTTCGTCTCAGCCTGAGTATCTCCTGGATCCTCGCCCCCGTCTCATACACTAGCGCGATGAGGGTCTTCGTCTCCAGGTCGCCGCAGCAGTCAAGGATCTTCTCAATCTCCTCCCTCGACAGCGTTTCAGGCAGCTCGGTCTTCGGCCGCTTCGCCTTAAAGACGCTTAAGCCCTTCATCTCGGCATACCTTTCGTCGCCCGTCTCCTCAGCCATGAACTCTAGGAAGCGGCGTATCCCGGCTGCGAACACCCTCATGCTGGAATCCGACACCTGCCTGCTAAGCCCGACTATGAAGTCCTTGAGGTCGGCCTCGGTGAAGCCGTCCTTGGCCGAGACACCCTGCCTCTCAAGGAAGGAGAGGAGCCAGCACGTCGCCATGACGTACTGCCTGGCGGAGTTGGGGGCTAGCCCCCGCGGCCTTAGAAACGCCTCATAGAACCTCCTGAGGAGCCTCTTATGCTCCTCCCTTAGCCTGGCGTTCCTGATCACCGTCTCGGGATCCCGGTTCAGGTTCTTAAACGGTATAGTCGACGCCATCGATCTCTCCACTTCAAAAAACCCTTTAAGTACTGCGAATTTACCGGAGAGTTATCCATTGAAAATCTAGGGAAAATACTTGTTATCCATGGGGATAAATATTTACATAGTATTTGAGCGGCTGAAGACATAGTAAACGTATCGATTTATATCTTTAAAATCTATTGTTCGGTAAAGCATAACAGCGGGGAGATTTTCTAAATCTACCTCAAGTCTAACCGTTTCAACACCTGCTCGGTTTAACTCGTTTAAACAAAACATCAATATCTTCTTTCCAAGACCGTTTCCACGGTATTCTGGCAGTACGCCTAGAAAATGTATTTCTCCTATAACCCCGTAGATGCCTATTACCAATAGACCGGCTAAACGACTGCTGTAAACAGTATAGGCCTTTACATGATTATCCATCAGTAATGCCTCAGCCTCCTCCTGTGTTAATGGCCGGTAAAGCCTGGAAAGCGAACGCGAGAAAGAGTCAGCAAATATTTTACCGTATAATCTAGCTAGATCTTTTCCCTGACCTGGCGTCAGTCTGTTAAAGATCAGGCCTGATAGTTTGCCTGGAAATGGCGTTGCTGGACGCACCATAACGGCGCTTACGCCTACTTTTTGAAAACCCATCTTTTCAGCAATGTTTTTTAGAGGGTCGTCTTCAGCCACCCGTATCCACAAGTCTCCATACTTCCTAAATTTATTTATCAGAGCCACTAAGGCTTCCCGAGGGGTTGCGCCATCCATGGTATGAATGTTTATTTTATAGATGTAGGCGTAGCGGTTGCCGATCCTGCACCACGCTACCCCTATCATCCTACCATTTAAAGCTATATTCACCCTCATGGCTATTCTCTCCATGTTTTAGGCATCACTTTATACCACTGGTTTAATTTCTTGTTTTCGTCTTCCCGATCCCTCCTGTCCCTGAGCCTTCTAAAGCTACCGCTCAAAAGCCTCAGCTGGATGGCGTTATTCATGTTTAATCGCTGTTATAAAACCGTTTTTATTTATTTTTGAGATTACATTTATTAGGTAAAAGATAGTATATACATAATGTAGGGGCGATCTAGTTGTCTTCAGGGGAAAGGGTAAAAAAGCCCACATGTTTTTTCTACGTTTTGACGGCGAGAGGCCGCCGCTGTGTTCTAATAGATCCTGAAAACTGGTTTAAGAGCCATGGTCTTTTAACTCAGGCTTATTGTTTGAGCGGCGGCACCGGTTGTCCAATCCTGGAAAAAGTTAAGCGTATAACAGCTAAAAAGGATAAAACAACGCAACGCATCTAAACATCGGGAATTGCCAGCTTCCTGATCCTTGTCCAATTATGCTAATGATTCGTCATCACCTCCTAAGTTTTATCAAGTAGGGTTATGTTACTTAATATACTTAAAGATGACAAATTAATACTAATTACAATCATTATAGCTATTTGATGATAGCTAAGACATGCCTAATACAAGTTCATGAATTAAATGTTCCACCCCATTTATTCAGGTAGACTGCCTGGTTAAGAGGTTTACGTGGCTCTTTATTTTTCTTATCAGCTGGGTACCCTACTGGTATTAGTGCTTGGAGCACGTGGTTTCTGGGCGCTCCCAGCATTTCCCTTATCTTATCTGGGTTTGGCGGGGTATATGTTAGAGATGCTAGACCCCGCTCTTCTAGGGCTAGTATAAGATATCCTATAGCTAGCCATGTGCTCTGCACCGTGTATGGTTTTCCCAGCTCAGTGAAAACAGCCAACAACACTGGTGCCTGTGTTAGAAATGGTTTACTCCAACTTAGCCCTTTTTCCCTAAGCCATTTCTTGAGGCCGCCTCTGATCTTACTGTAGAACTTCTTTTCAGCATTTTCACAAGCTTTTCTTATCCTTTCTTTTAGCTCCGGCTCTACTACTATCACATAGATCCAAGGCTGCTGGTTTGCGCCTGACGGAGCTTGTAAAGCCGTCTCTATAGCGTAGAACAGATCTTTGAGGTCTATCGGATCTGATCTGTAGGCCCTCACCGATCTTCTAGCTCTGGCTAGAGCTAGCAGTCTTTCTCCGGGCATGGAAAGTCTCTTTACTATCCCTAATATATTTCTGTATGAAAGGAAGCAAGATGACTATTGCGGCTAAAACTATTAGTCCCAGCACCGGTGCCTGCGGCTCGGCTTTTACCATTACATGAGTTTTTGCCGTCGCCACCGCTTGACCGTTTGAAAACAGTATAAGCCTGACCACGTATTTACCCGGTTTAAGCCCCGAAGGAGAGGTATACACGGCTAGGTTCTCAATCCGGCCTACCGGGAGAATATCGTAAGCGGCGACACGAACCACAGCTATTTTATTCCCGTCACGGAACACCTCCATTGTCAGGGTAGCGTTCGGCAGTGGTCTGTAAAGGTTTTTCAGCGTTACTATTGCTTGTAAAAACTTAGGTGTCT
>CAYSTQ010000200.1:0-3998 GCA_964433855.1 uncultured Thermoproteales archaeon | reverse complement strand
CTGCTAAGTAGCCGTGGCCACGCCCTTTACGCCGCGGCTTCCAGGGCAGCATGAGATAGACCACGGTCGACGCTCAAGAAACCATAGTCATAGATTGGGGTGGAAGCTAACTGCTCTACTGCGTAATGCTTGCCGGGGGCGTTGCCCTGGAAATCCCAGGCGTTGTGCTTTTTTAAGCTATGCTGATTTTTAGAGTACCGTTATGAGTAGAGGACGGTTGGGAGAAAAACTGCTGGGTTCCAACCACTATGTTTTCGAATAGGAGGGGACTATGCCGACAGGCTATGGTATTAGGGGCTAAGGCGCGCTGTGTCTTCTCTCCCTGTTTTTCTCGGAGCCGCTGACTGTGAGGGCGCCTAGCGCGCCCAGGGGGACTCCGACCTCAGGTATGTTGGATGGGACGAAGATTATCGTGTTGGTGCCTGGCTGATGCCCTATCTCGTAGAGCATGTTCATCCATCTCAGCAGGAGGGCCTCCTTGCTTTTCTCGTAGATCCTGGCTGCCTGAAGCATTTTCTCGGCTGCCTGATACTCGGCCGTAGCCAGCGTCACCCTGGCCTGTCTCTCCCTCTCAGCCTGGGCCTGCCTGGACATGGCCTCCTGCAGGATTGAGGGTATTACGACGTCCTTGATCTCCACTGAGAGGACCTTGACGCCCCAGCTCTCGGTTTTCTCGTCGATTATCCTGCGGAGCTCCTCGCCAACTATCTCTCTGTGTGACAACAGTTCCTGGAGCTCGATGCGGCCTATCACCTCCCTGAGCGTGGTCTGCGCAGCGAGGAAGGTTGCCTGGTAGTAGTCCTCAACGTTCAGGATACACTTCTCCGGGTCTACCACCTTGGCGTACATTACGGCGTCCACGTTGACGGGGACGTTATCCTTGGTCAGTGTCTGCTCGGAGGAGAAAGATATGGCGCGTATTCTCAGCGTGACTATCTGGGGTATCCTGTCTATGAGGGGGAAGACGTAGATTATCCCGGGGCCCTTAATCCCGACGTATTTCCCCAGCCTAAGCACGGGGGCCCTCTCCCACTCTTTGATAACCCTTATACCGCTCAGGAAGAACAGTATGATGAACAGGGCCGCCAGCCCGCCTATCACGAGCCCTATGTCTAATTCGCTTAACCCGTATTCCGACACTGGGGGAGACATTTTTCATCGACCAACTTTTAAAAGCGGGTTGACGGCGTATTAACTTTTCCTTCTGACTATTAGCTTTAATCCCTCCCTTCGCACAACCACTACCTTGTCCCCCCGCTTAACCCAGTCCTTCTCACTCACCGCCCTCCATATCTCGCCCTGGACCCTTACCTCGCCTTCCGGGTCCAGATCGCTCACAGCTACGCCTACCGCGCCGATCAGGGTTTCGGGGCCGACGGCCGGCGGGCGGCGTAGGGCTTTAGCCGCCTTATAGGCGACCAGGAGGAAGATGGAGGCCATCACGGCCGCGCTGAGCACGACGTACATCATTATCCTCGTGAGCTCGGCGGCTGAGACCCATAGCCTGCTTACCGGCATCATCAGGGCGGCTCCAGCAGCGATACAGATAACGCCTAGAACTGCTAGCGCGCCCACTTGAAGCTTCAGCTCCGATAGAACCAGGAGGATTCCCACGGCCAGCAGCAGTACGCCGCCTAGCTCGACGCCTATTATCCCGAGGCCTATGGCGGCCGCGACTATCATGACGGCGCCTAGCGTCTCAAGCCCGACTCCAGGGGTTTTAAGCCCTATGAGGAGGGCGAAAACACCTATCGTTAGGAGGAGGCTTGAAACCACCGGGTCGGTCAGCATTCCAAGAATAAGTGTCTGGGGGCCTGGGGCAACCTTCTCCAGCCTAGCTGACCTGACCCCTTTGAGCTCCCAGGAGACTAGGATGGTGCCTTGGACAGGCTCCCCGGCGTTTTTCACAAGCCATCTCACCTCGCCTGTCTCAAGCCTGACCTTCACTATCACCTTGCCGTCGAGCCAGTCTAGAAGCGTGCCTAGGTCTTCAGGCACTACCTCGATAACATGGTTCTTGAGGGCTTCGGCGGCGTCGAGGTTGAGGTTCTCGGTTATGAAGAGGCTTGCCGCCGTAGCGTTTCTCCCGTGGAGCCTCATGGCGGCAGACATCATTTTAACCATGGCGTTGACGATCTTCGACTGGTTCACATAGACCACGCCGTACGGCGTTATCTCTATGGGCTGCGCCGAGCCGACGCTTGTCCCCGGAGCCATGGCAGCGATATGGCATGAGGCCAAGACAAAGGCTCCTCCGCTCCAGGCGGTGGCGCCAGCAGGGTAGACGTAGCCGATCACGGGGACCGGCGAGTTCTCGATCTCCATCATTATGTTCTTGACAGAGGCGACCTGCCCCCCGGGAGTGTCTATTGTCAGGATCAGGGCTTTGGCGTCAAGTTTTTCAGCGAAGCTTATCGCCTCAGAGATATATTTCTCCGTGGCGGGCGTTATCTCCCCCTGTAGACTGGCTAAAACCACTACTGCAGTGTCGTCTTGCCGAACGCATTCCGCCGCAAGCGGAGCAAACAGCACTACCATTAAGACGAACAGTTTCAGTGAAGGAGATGAGCTCGGCATGAGGATCTGCCCCTAATAATCTAGGATAAGGGGATGAGGCTAATATTTGCTCCTATTGCAGAAGGAGAAAACACGTTTTATTCAGCCTTAATCGAAAAATAAAAAGTTTAGAGATTTAATATCTGGGCACGCCAGCCGTATAGCCCGTAAGGAATATTGCTAAGGTGTCTAGGTGAGAGCCGCCTTTTTCTTTTTATCATCGCCTCCCCTGTCTAGCATTATTAGGGGTGTGGGGAGCATCATGGCTAGGCCGAGCCTAGTGAAACCGTTGTCCGGAGTATAGTAGCCGACCTGCTCTTCAACAACGTACTCAACACTGCCTCTGAACAGGAGAACCCCTGACTTAACAGCCTCCCCAATCATCCCCGCGGTCTCCCTAGCGTGTTCAACACCCATCTTTCTGCCGAGACTGCCTGCAACCCTGTTAGCTATTCTATCGCCAGCGCCGCCGGTTATAAGATATATTTCGAGAATATACGTGTACTTGCCGGGGCCGAAGACCCCGTCGATCGTGCTCACATCCGTGTCGGCTCCACTATAGGCTTTGACCCCAGCGAACGTTACGGTTCGGAAGCTTTCCTCCCCGTTAGGCCCTATCAGCCTCTCGATCATCACGATGTAGCCTTCCACGGCGCCGAGCTTCACAGGGTCTATTACACGCTGTATATACGCTCCCTTACCATTGATTAGCAGTGTTATTTTGACTCCTTTTCCCTCCAGGGTCTTGCTGTTTTTGACTTCTGTGGGTACGGGCGTGCCTGGGAGGGCTACGGCGCCTACGAAAGTCAGCAGTAGACCAGCCAGAAACATTATGCATAAGACCTGAGAAAACATCCTCATACACTCCACCAAACTATATATTAGGCAAACCCCCTTATTTTTTTTCGGTTTATAAAGTAAAACAGGTTATATGAAAACAATGGACAATCCTTATGCCCAGATCATGTCCCATTAAACATTCTCCAAAACATTAAAAAATAAAAACACGAAAACACAAGCAACAGCGTCGGCCGTCAACGCCTCATTTAAGTCCAGCTTTCTGCTTAATCACCGCATGCTTCTCTTCCCTTTTTCACTCCGCGGATTTGCAGGATTACCGCTGCAGCGGTGGCGGCGATGACCAGAACCAGTAGGGCCTCGGCTGTTCCGCTCGGCAACCCTAGTTCTCCAAGCCAGTCTATCGTTAGTTTGCCGAACATGGTGTACAGCATTATTCTGGGGGCTAGGCCTACGGTGGTGGCGGCGATGAAGCCTTTGAAGCTCATGGCTGTCAAGCCGGCGCCGTAGGAGACTACGTCGAGCGGTATTATCGGGATGAGCCTGGCCGCTAGGACTGCCCATACCCCGTATTTCCTGAACCATTTATCGGCCTCGTCAAGCCATCTCGAGCCGGCCAGCTTGGCCACCAGGGGCCTTCCCCC
>CAYSTQ010000199.1:0-4011 GCA_964433855.1 uncultured Thermoproteales archaeon | reverse complement strand
TCTGAGGCTACATATTCAGCATAACTACATACTTAAATATTTGTTTATTTACAAACATTTGAGAGATTGAAAGAATTTAAGAGTGGGAGATATATGTATAACTGCTTAGCAAGGTTCAACGAAGGAACGGGTAGAGTTAACACGGCTAAAATATTTACTATATGTGCAGTTATCTTCTTTTTCCTCGCCGGTATAACGGATTTGCTGGATGGTTTAAGAAGGCTTAAGAATAATCCTTATACATGGGGTAATATTGTCTTTTCTCAGCTCCTTAGTAATAGTTTTCACACTAATCTACTACATCTTCACCTTCAGAGAGGATAAAATGGTGGAAGACCGTAGTGTCGGTCTAGTCTATATACTGTTAACAGTAATCGTTCTCATTAAACTATTTCTATTCGTTCTTCCCGCCTATGGGTGGTGAGATAAGCCGCGGAAAAATAGTTGTTTTCAGCAGTTGCTGTTATCGCCGCCGTGGTTGCTACCTACTACTTTCTTCAAAGCCGAAAAGGCCCCGAAATAATGGAAACTATACCAATCAGTGAGATCCTCGACGAAAAAGACCTAGTCATATATATGTCGGGTATCGAGGAGTACGGGACAAATTACACCTATAACTGCCCAGAATACCGCCTTAACTTAACCATTAAAGGTTATTTCGTCTTCTTTAAGAAGCCTCTTTCCTTCGTCAGGAGCGGCGCCAGACTGGTGGTTATGAACGTAACCATCGTCTACTCTCAATGGCCCCTAGAGGGAAAGATAGCTGACTCCACTGTTCTCGGCCTCCTGGCCGACAAACCTATCAAAGTTATACCGGCTACCAGCGGAGGTGAAACAGCCTATCTAGTAACCTACATGGCCTACGCCTGGATAGGGGTACGTGAAGGATTTAACGATGTTAGGCCCGGATCAAAAGTGTTCGCGTTCAATCTCGACTCCTCAGCCCTAAGGACCGGGGGAGGAACTAGGGGTAAGTACCCTGAGAATCTCAATGCCATAGCTCTTGTGATCAAGCCTCCCTACCCACCCACAAAAATAGAACGTATCGACCTAAGGAACGCTTACATAGCCTACGTTAAAGGCTAGCCTCAACCAGTACTATAGATTCTCCCCTTGCTAAACGACGACTTTGAAACAGCTCCGCTAAAACCCCGAAATATAGGACAGCTAGTCTCTCCAGCGGTCACGGTCTATTTAGCTGCAAATAATAATTGCAGGAAAACGACTCATGAGGTTTTCCCATCTATTTAATAGGTTGGCTGGCATACGTATTTGAGGGCCAGATTATGGAGATTGAGCTGAAGCACTTGGTCGAGAGGGATAAGGAGCTGGACGGTAAGAGCAGGCTGCGGGTCCTGAGGCACATAGCGTACGTCCAGGAGGCGATAGACGAGAAGCGGCTGGAGAAGGCCAGGGAGGAGCTAATGGTGGTCTAGGTGGACGGTTGGCACGGGTTGGCTTTCCGTTCTTTACCTCTTTCCTATTAACATACATTGTTGTTGATTGTGGCTAGTTTAAGAGTCAAAGATTTATAATCGTTCTTTATAGATGTTTAAATGGGGGCGGGGGCGGGTCGGCTCTAGCCTGCCTGGTCACTCCCACGGGGGTCTCCTGCCACGGTGGTCGTCATCCCCGCCCCTCTCTGTTAAATTCGGAAATATATAAAATAAGTGTAGAAAATAAGGCCATTTAATGTGAAAAAGTAATGGAGTTCTTCGTGGTCACCGAGCCGAGGATACGTCTGCCGCGTGGGCCAGCGTGTTGAGCATCTCCGACACGGATGCCTACTCTTCAAAACCCATAACATAAGGCGTGGGCTTTCTTCTTGCTACGTGCATCGTTTTTGATTATTATCTTTAAAGCCTCCCTGACCATGAGGGTGTAGCTATCTAAGAGCGCGTAAACTTCTCTCCCCGTCTCTCCGAGACAGGGGTTTTAGCTTGAGTTTTAGCGTTTTCTCGACCGTTCTAATCGTCTTTTACCACCTCTTCTACGGTCTTCTTTATCTTCCTGAACTTCTGTGATCGCTTGCCGTAGATTCTAGCTGCGAAGCTAATCACTATCGATACGAAGTCCTCTAATATCTCCTCGGTGCAGCCCTTCTCACTCTCATCGACAACCTCAACACTAACAGCATGAGACTCAAAGTATCTTCTAAGATAACTAAAACCGAACCTTGTCAACCTATCCTTAAACTCTACCACTACAACATCTACTTGATGGTTCTCAACGAGACTGAATAATTTCTGTAAGCCGTTCCTGTCCTCCTTTAAACCACTAGCTACATCAGTCACCACGTCAACGACTTTGTACCCTTTAGCAGAACAATAACTCCTCAACCTCTCTAACTGCCTATCGAGATTGCCGTCTTTCTTCTGCTTATGAGAGTTTACACGAGCATATATAACGGCTCTAACCTCCCGAGGTTTTTCTCCGAGAAAACGCTTAAGCTCACTCTCAGGTATCATCCAAAGCTTGCCGATTCTCCTAGCTTCCAGTTTACCGCTTTTAATCCACTTCCTAACAGCCACAGTAGAGACATTAAGCATCCTAGCAACTTCAGAAACCTTGTATAGCCGCTCCATTCTCCCCAGTAATAGTTTTGAAGAACAAGATATTTAAAAGTTTCTAAAGTTACCAAAATATCTCTAATTTTCATTCAAACACATAGTCTAATCGCTAGCTTCCGATCTCCCAAGAACTAAGTACGCTCTCTTATCAGTTATCCCCTACCTATGAAATACCTGGCTGATCGAACAATACAGCGTGATTCCGAACGTGGCTGGAGGCGCCGGACACGGGAGGCCGCAATGAATGTCTCAGAGATATCCGGCCAGGATAGCTAGCTTCCAAGCTCCGGCTCTCGAACTGCCCTATGCAGAGCTCCTTTACAAGCTCAATGACGGCTTTTCCAGCCTCTGGAGACGACTAACACCGCTCCACGGTAACGAAAAGGTTTAACTTAAACCAGCCCCTTCTCCTTAAGCTCCCTCCTAACTCTGTCCAGGAGCCGCTCGACAGACCTCTTGTCAACAGCCCCCCTCAATACTTTAACGGCCTCCTCCAGGCCCCCATAGATCCCGACCGCCGACAACACCCTGTACTCCCCGTCATCCCTCGCAAGGCCGTAGGCCAGGGCAAGCCTAGCCAGCGTCCTCAGATCCACGGGCTCCTCCCGGAGAAGCCTAAACCTTATAACCGTAACCCAGTCCTCAGGCCCTATACCCGGATAATGCTTCTCAAGAGCCGAGACAAGCTCCTCCCTGTTCCTGAAACCGTCCAAGACAGCGTCGCTATCCGTCAGATCCTTAACCTGAGTATACTTTACAGACTCTATCCTAGCCCTCCCGATAACGCCCCCCTGGCTCCTAAGGCTTATCTCGCTATACCGCGGAACCAGTATACCCCTTCTGACCGTGCTCGTCTTCTCCCCGCTAAGGATCTTACCCACGTACTCCCCCTTAAAGCTAAGGCTCCTCCCCATCCTCCTCCGAAACCTCTTCTCCCTCACCCCTAACCACCAAGCCGCACATCCTCGCCTTAGCGAGAACGGCCGCGTACAGGTGGCCTGGAACCACCAGCCTGTTAACAGCGTATATCATCGCAACCCTCTCGTTAAATGTTTTCTCGTCAACATTATCCCTGAAAACCACCTCAACACACTTCCTGACGACAACCTTCCCAAGCCTCTCAAGCTCCTCCCTACCTATCACAGCCCTCCCAAGCCCCTCGACGATAACACTCTCCCTAAGCACCCGCCGCCTCTCATCTATCAAACGCTTAATCTCCCTAAGCCTAGCCATATAGCTCCCTATCGCCATGGCGGCAAACGGCTCAGTCGGCCGAAGCCCAGCCTTCTCAACCCTCTCCAGAATCGAGTAAAACTCCCTCTCCAAAGCCTCAGCCTCCATCGACGCCAGATAGCTCCTAAGCGATAAAACCACCAGCTCACCCAGGTCAACACCCATGCTGGAAGCCGCCTCCCTAGCCCTCTCCAGCAACCCGGCGTCG
>CAYSTQ010000198.1:0-4013 GCA_964433855.1 uncultured Thermoproteales archaeon | reverse complement strand
ATACTGTTAAACGTGGTCTCGCTGATAGACAGGGCTCACCAGATATTCGATGAGGGGGCTCAGGAGCAGGAAGAGCCGCTACTGGAGATACTTGAGAGAGAACGGCTGATACTGCTCGAAATAAGAAGAGGCATCGATAGAAGGCTGAAAGAGATAGAGAGAGAGCTTAAACAGAGAGCTTCAAAGAGTTAAATACCCATAAGTTTTAAACATTCTCCGTGGAAGCATGAGGCCGAAGATATTCATAGTGTGGCACTCACATATAGACCCCGTGTGGCAATGGAGGTGGCATGACGGAGCCGTAACAACGATACGCACGTTCAGGAACGCCCTCAGACTCCTGAGAGACGACCCGGAGTTCAAGTTCACGACCAGTTCAGCAGCACTTTTCCACTGGGTTTCCGAGTATGCCCCGGATCTGCTCAGAGACATCAGGGTTAGAATCCGGCAGGGGAGATGGTGTATAGCGGGTGGATGGTGGGTTGAGCCGGACTGCAACCTGCCGTGCGGCGAGTCCCTCGTCAGACAGGGGCTGTATGGGCAGATGTTCTTCGAAAAACTTTTCGGCGTAAGGGCCGTTGTAGGCTACAACATAGACAGTTTCGGCCATAACTGGCAGATCCCCCAGATACTCAGTAAAATGGGCATTAAATACTACGTCTTCATGCGGCCAAACAAATACGATAAGGAGCTTCCCTCGCCGCTTTTCTGGTGGGTTGCGCCGGACGGAAGCCGCGTTTTGGCTTACAGAATACCTCAGCCCTACGGGGCTGTGGGGAAAAGGATAAGCGAGGTGTTCCATAAAGCTGTCGAGGAAGAATGGGGTAGGCTACCGGTAATGATGATGCTGTGTGGCCGCGGGGACCACGGAGGCGGGCCGTCCCAGGACGACCTAGACATGGTTAAGGGGTTCAGGCTTGAAGGATACGACGTGACGTTTGCAACCCCTGAGGAGTTCTTTAGAGAAGCCGAGCAGATAGCCGACGGGCTACCGGAGGTCAAGGAGGATCTACAGCATTACGCCAGAGGCTGTTATACAAGCGTTACGGCCGTGAAGAAGCTGAACCGTAGGGCTGAACACGCCCTTCTGACAGCTGAAAAAGCCTGCTGCCTGGCAACGGTCCTAGCAGGGCTAGAATATCCGAGGGAAATGCTCAGGGACGCATGGCTGAAGACTCTCTTCAACCAGTTCCACGATATTTTGGCGGGCTCCTCGATACCTGAGGCCTACGAGGACTCCTACGAGTGGTATGGCGATGCCCTAACTAAGGCATCGCTAGCCTCCTTCAAGGCGCTTTTCGCCGTGGCCTCCAAGGTTAAGACCGATCTAAGAGACGGGTTCCCGGTGTTCGTCTTCAACCCGTCTTCATGGGACAGGAAAGGCGCTGTGGAGCTGAAGTTCCACGGCTACGAGCTGCCGAGCATGAGGGTCTTTGATAGCCACGGCCGTGAATATCCATGTCAGATAATCGAACCTGAAAGAAAAGTAGTGTTTCTAGCCGAGGTGCCAGCCATGGGTTATAAGGTCTACTGGATCACGGAGGGCGAGTACAGGGACCGGGATAAAGGGGTTCTGAAGGCGGACGAGAAAACTCTCGAGAACGACCATGTCAGGCTGGAGTTCGATCCCGAGACAGGGTTCCTTAAAAGCATATATGTTAAACCGCTTGGCGAGGAGCTGCTGCGGGGGGTGGGTGCGGCACCCCTAGTCTTCGAGGATAGAAGCGACGCCTGGGGGCACGGCGTGACCGGATACGGCGATCCCGTGGGTTCCTTCAGGAAGGTTTCAGCCAAGGTTTTGGAACAGGGGCCCGTTAGAGCCAGGCTTAGGATAGAGTATACGTATAATAGTTCAAGCCTAAGGCAAGACTTCATATTGTACAGGGGAACCGGCGTCGTCGAGGTTAGAGCTCAGGTCAACTGGGGCAAGCCTAGGAAAATGCTTAAGCTCGCGTTTAGCCTTAACATAGACGATGCTAAAGCCACATTCTCGATTCCCTACGGCTTCATAGAGAGGCCTGTCGGCGGAGGAGAGGAGCCGGGTCAGGCCTGGGTTGACTTAACCGGGAGGCTGCCGAGCGGCCGAGAAGGCGGGCTGGCGGTGGTAAACGACTGTAAATACGGCTATGACGTCAAGGGCTCAGAGCTCAGAATGAGTATTCTGAGAAGCGCTCCCTACAGCGGGTACGACGCGGCTACGTCATACATGAGGTTTATGGACATCGGGGTCCACGAGTTCACTTACTTGATAATCCCCCACCACGGGGACTGGAGAAGGAGCGGCGTGGTTAAGGCGGCGTGGGAACTTAACGAGCCGTTAACCGCCTTCTACACCATCCGGGGTGACGGCAACCTAGAGCCGGAGGCCTCGCTTCTAAAGGCCGAACCTAGCAACATAGTCGTGACGGTCTTGAAGATGGCTGAGGAGGGCGATGAACTGATAGTGAGGGCTTACGAGACCCATGGCCGAGCCACGGAGGCTAGATTCACCGCGCCTTTACAGAACCTCACCTGGACGGCGGTTTTCCGGCCCCAGGAAATAAAGACGTTCAGGCTCGGACCCGGGAAGACGGTTAAAGAGGTAAGCCTGCTGGAGGAACCTATGCAGTAGCGGAGCTAAACCTTTATCGAAACGCTTCATAAGTTTTTTAGTTTTAAACCGAGCGAAAAACTAAACATCCAAGGCGTAAACCTCAGGGATGCCCGTTAGCTAGATACGTGAAGATTAAAACGTTTCTTCTCCCAAAGCTAGAAGTACATAGTGGCCAGCACGTCCCCCGTCTTAGTAGGGGAGGGCATGCCACAGCTGTATTCCCGCTTATAGACGAGGCCCCCTCGAGGCCAAGATGGATATGAGGTTCAGCACACGGTTCATACTTAAACGAATACCAATAACGGTCGCGCCGCCTTTAGGCGGCCTGCCGATACAGGTGTACTGTTTAAATACGCTGTCCGTATAGAAGGTTTCGGGTGTTGCCTTGAAGCCTAGGGAGAGATTCCTGGCCGCGGCGAACATGGAGGAGCCTGACAGGGTACCCCAGTACCATTTCATATGGGGCACCACACTCAGGAGGTGGCGTATGAGGGGCTACATGCCTGACAACGTGAGCGCCGTAGAGTTTTTCGGTTACGACGTCTACGACTTCACGCTTGACACAAGCCCTAGGTTCCCGAGACGCATCTTAGCCAGAGATGACAGAAGCATAACGTTTGTGGACGACTGGGGCATCACCATGAAAACGATAACCAGCGAGGAATCAACTCTCTTCATCGACCACCCTGTCAAGAGAAGAGAGGACTGGGAATCCATAAAGGCGCGGCTCGACCCCAATGACCCGAGCCGAGTCCCTTCGGAGAGACTTAAGGAGATAGCTCGTCACCTGGAGCATGACAGAGCCATAGGCTACAGCTTCCCAGGCCTCTTCTGGACAGCTAGGAACCTTCTCGGGACTACGAGGCTCCTCGTAGCCTTCATCCGGGACAAGCCGCTGCTACACGACATTTTCGACTTCTGGTCCCGGTTTATAGTGGAGCTAAGCAGTAACATAGTCGACAAGATAGACTGCGTCCTAAGGATCATGGAAGACTTCGCCTATAAGTCCGGTCCCATGATACCTCCCAGGATCTTCGACGAGCTTATGGCGCCATACCTTAGGAGGATAACGTGGTTCTTCCACAGCCATGGTGTCCACACTATAATACTGGACAGCGACGGGAACGTGGAGAAACTTATACCGAACCTCATAAACGCGGGCGTGACCGGGCTCTTCCCCCTTGAGGCGGCAAGCGGGATGAGCCTAGCCAAGGTGAAGGAGCTTTACGGCGATAAGCTATTTCTATATGGCGGAATATCCCTCTTGGCCTTCCGGCGCAGGGAGTCAGCTAAAGAGGCTTTGGAGAAGCTTAAAGCTGGCCTTCCTGGGGGAGGGTACATGGAGTCGCCTGACCATGCGATACCCCCCTACGTCTCCTTTAGAGAATACGTTGACTACATTAAGCTTGTCAGGAAATAC
>CAYSTQ010000197.1:0-4032 GCA_964433855.1 uncultured Thermoproteales archaeon | reverse complement strand
TATATACCGGAGATGGCCTGTTAGGCCTGCTCTTGAACTCCGGGTGGAACTGTACACCGACTATCCATGACCGGCCTGTCAGCTCTATCGCGTTAACAATCCTTCCGCTCGGATCAACCGCCGACACCTTAAGCCCTTTCTCCTCGGCTTTCCTAGCGTAGCTCATTATAATGTGGTAGCGATGCCTAAACCTTTCCATGACCAGTTCACGGCCATAGGCCTCGTAGAGCCTCGTTCCCTTGAATATTACTACCGGGTGCGCCGCGAGCTTCATGGTGCCCCCCTTAGCCTTAACCGCCTTCTGCTCCGGCAGAAGATCGACCACCGGATGCGGCGTCCCTGGGTCCACCTCCGTTGTGTTCGCCGCCTTAACCCCCATCACCGATCTGTAGAACGCTACGAAAAGCAGCTGAGCCCCGAAGCATATCCCTAGAAAAGGCTTACCTGTCTCAATAGCGTACTCAGCCGCCATTATCATCCCTTCAACTCCCCTAGACCCAAACCCAGGGGTAAGCAGAATGCCGTCTACGGGCCCCAGCTCCTTCTCAAGCCTTCCAGGATCCTCCTCGAAGATCTCGGTCTCAACCCATTTTATCTTAACCCTTACACCGTTCCAGGCGGCGGCGTGCTTCAACGCTTCATTTATACTGATATAGCTGTCCGCTATCAACGTATACTTCCCCGGCATCGCCACCTCGAGATACTCCGTCGGCGACTTAAACCTGTCAACTATGTTCCTCCACTTAGCCAGCCTGTCGCTAAGCGGCTCAGCTCTCTCCAGCCTAAGTATCCTGCAGATATACTTGCCCAGCCCCTGCCTCTCGAAAAGCAGAGGGACCTCATATATGGTCTCCACATCAGGGTCGGATATAACGGCCTCATATGGAACGCTGCAGAACAGGCTTATCTTATGCCTAACATCCTCGGTCAACGGTATCGGGGCTCTACATACGATTACGTCAGGCTGCAGCCCCGAGCTCTGCAATACCCTTACGCTGTGCTGCGTAGGCTTACTTTTCAGTTGCCCAACGGTCTCCAAGTACGGGACCAGCGTCAAATGCACAAGAGCCGTGTTGCCAACTCCCTCCTCAAGCCTAAACTGTCTTATGGCCTCCAGGAAGGGCATCGCCTCTATATCGCCCACGGTACCACCCACTTCAACCAGCAGGACGTCGGGTTTAGACCTCTCGGCGACAGCCCTTATCCGCGACTTTATCTCATCGGTTATATGGGGTATAACCTGTATAGTCCTCCCAAGATACTTCCCTACTCTCTCCCTGAGTATGACGGAGAGATAGATCTGCCCAGAGGTTATGTTGTTCGAGGGCTCCATGTCCTTGTCCAGGAACCTTTCATATGTTCCGAAGTCCTGGTCTATCTCGGCAATATTGAACACATAGCCTTCAGCCGGCTCGAACCTCCATATCCGCTCACATACGAAAACCTCGCCGTGCTCAATCGGGTTCAAGGTTCCAGGGTCCACGTTAAGGTAGGGATCTATCTTTATAGCGTCCACAGTGTAGCCACGCATCTGCAGCAGCTTGCCTATAGACGCTGTGACAACACCTTTGCCGAGACCACTTAATACCCCCCCAGTTATAAAAATATACTTAGTCAAATCGTCCACCCGCTATTCCCTGCGTCAGCCCAGCTAGATAGCCAGGCCGCGCCCAAGGAAACTCTCTTAACCGCATAAAACTAGTTTGCAAACAACACCTTTTGTACGTTTCGCTTAAGCTCGCCGCTTCACCGCCAGTAGCCCGGCAGCGATCTTTTCAGCTAACGCAAGGTCGCTCTGCGTATTAACGTTGGAAAACATAATCTCCGGCGGCGCACCGACCTCATTAAACCTCACGTATGTGTGCCTGGCGGCTGATACCAGGTCCCTAACCCTCCTAAACTCCCGCGTCCTAAGCATGCTGAGCAATCTGTCTCGACGGCAAACCATCACGAGAGGCTCGATGAGCCCGTTTCCCCAGACCGGTACAGCGACGTCGGCGTCGCTCACCTCAACCGCTCGTGCAAGCCTATAATAGATCCACGCATCCAGGAACGGCGTATCCGACGGAGCGACGGCCACCAAGCCGTAGGATGAAGCCTTAAGCCCAGCTAATAAGCCAGCCAGCAACCCTGGGCCTTCATCGAAAACCAGCTTGTCAACCCTAAGCCTCGTCAACAACAGGTCAGCCTGCCAGCGGTGCCTAACGACTACTATAGCCTCCTCAGCAACCGGGGCAAGCCTATCTAAAACCCAGGATATCAGCTCTCGGCCCAATAACCTGTATACGGGTTTAAACCCGCCAAGCCTCTCCCCGGAGCCTCCAGCCAATACTATTAAACTAGCTCTCAAACAGCCCGCCCCGCCTTAGCTCCGCCTTCGCCGCCAGATTAAGACCGCTAATAACAACGCCGCTAGAGCTCCCGCTCCAGTAGCCATAGTCAGCCACCAGTCCTTTTCCTCCGATGGCGGCTCAGGCACCCTATGCGAGACAGCTAGATCCCGTGCAGATACGAGGACGGCTGCCCAGTCATCATAGCGATGATCAGGCAAGGGAACGGTCACTACCACGGGCTTCGAAGCCGTCAACACGTGGAATCCACGGCTAAAAACTTCTATTATATCGCCCGCCCTATAAACGTTGCTTACACCGTCTATTTCCAGGCCGGTCTCGTCCTCAAGCACGTAAACATACGCCTTATCCTGCACGTAGAACCATACTTTTTCACCGCTAGCCGCCCCGAAGACGTCTAGGTCATCACCCAAATCCTCCTCTAGCGAAACCCCCCACTGAGTATCTCCCATCATCACCGAGATCTCGCCGGAAGCCTTAACCAAAATATATTTGTGTCCTCCTCTAGCGCCCAGTCCTACTTTAACAGCTGGCCTGCCCGGTTCAACTCTTCCCCTGATCAGGTCGCCGCCAATGGGTGCAGAGGGGTTCACAGCCTCAACATCACATGGGCTGCCAGCCACTATCAGCGCGTCCTGCTCCCACGCCGCAGGCGCGCCGAAGAAAAGGCTTCCTGAAAACCCTCCTTCGAGGGCTGGGACATGCGTAAACCCGTTCCCGGACCATACTGAGAGCATCACCTTGCCTGTGCTCACAAGCCTATACACCCTGAGGGGCTTAAGCGTTTTAGAATCAAGAGTTTTAAAACCGCATGGTTCCAGGCTGAACTCTGCCACCACCTTGCCCCCGGAATCCCTTTATCCTGACCGTGCATCTATCCACAGCAAACACCACGTGTTTATACTCGGTCGGTAAGGCGGCGAAAATGTATTCACGCCCCAAGAAGCCGCCGGATGTACAGATGTAGTAGGCGCAGCCCCCGAAGGACGAGTTGGAGTGAAGCGAAACGTGAAGCGGCTTGTCAGCGACCACTTTAAGATGGGTCTCTCCGGGCACCTTAAGCGTTCTCAGCTCCATTCTGTCGACGGTGAGGGAGGCTATCAGTTTGGGAGGCTGAGCAGATACGTTATAGACATCGACCCTAGTTGAGGAGTTGTAGCCAACTAGTTCAAGCAGGGAGTCGGCTGGCACATAGGTGTAATATGTGACAGGGGACGAGAACGTTAACGGTATAATCAGCAACAATAACAGGGTTAAGGCCGCCCCGTTCATAGAGCTTCTTTGAATAGCCGCGTATTTAAACTTATTTAGGTTTGCTAGGTAACTACTGCTTCTGTTAATAATATGCTTTAATCTTTTAAATAAAATTAATAAATATATCTTATGTTAAAACATATTGTTGAATTCCAGCCCCATGTTTTTCGAAGTAGTTCCATCACAGGAAATGAGTTATGTTTTACGCTAACTATTTGTCTATGCGATAAACTATAAACCATGGACTATATCTTTACAAACTAAATTCTAAATATAATAATTATAGCCATTATAGTTACAAAACTTCTTCGTGAAGGTTATCAACACCACTCTTGATGAGTCATATATTTACAGGAGCTTTACTTATTCTAAGCATGGTGATGGGGGGTGGCCGGAACCCCCGTTTTAGCAGTTGAGCATCTGAAGG
>CAYSTQ010000196.1:0-4054 GCA_964433855.1 uncultured Thermoproteales archaeon | reverse complement strand
AGCAAATCTAGTTCCAGCCCTGGTCAGGTTTGACGTGGATAAAGTGCTTGACCAAGTAAATCTGTATATAGCTACATTGAATAAACGGTTGATGCGTGAAATCCCATGGTTTAATTATCTGACAAGCATAGCCGTTGTTAAAAAAGTAATTGGAGACGCTAAACCCGAAAATGTTGCTGTAATGCCTAGAGCAGCGATAACAGTTCCTAAACTTTACAGATAGTTTTTTCTACTGCTACTGTCAGTGTTGAAAATACCTGTTAACATGTCTGTGAAACTTATTAAGCCCTTCTTTAAATTCAGGAATTGGTGAAATAAATGTCGCCTAAAGTTGTTTCGCTAGGAGAGATCTTAGTTGAAATAATGCGTAGTAAGAAGGATGTTCCCCATAGTGTTCCAGGAGAATATTTAGGTCCTTTCCCAAGCGGGGCTCCAGCCATATTTATTGATGCTGTAGCTCGTCTGGGCGAATCGGCTGGTTTTATAGGGGTTGTAGGCGGCGACGACTTCGGAAAAATGTTGCTGGAACGACTCCGTAAAGATGGTGTAGATACGAAAATGATCAAGGTGTTGCCGGGGTATACCACGGGTACAGCCTTTGTCATGTATTACAGCACGGGTGAAAGAAGGTTTATATTTCACTTGAGACATGCTGCCGCTGGCCAGTTATCGCCTGAAGATGTAGATGCTGAGTATGTAAAGACGGCTAAAATACTGCATGTGATGGGATCTGCGTTAGCGGTAAGTGAAAGCAGTAGAGAGGCTGTATATAAGGCGGTTAAGATAGCCGTGGAAAATAATGTGATGGTGACGTTCGATCCGAACTTAAGACCTGAGTTGCTCACTGTTGAATATATACGTGAAATATGTAAGCCAGTACTTGAAGTCGCTAAAATAGTTCTTCCCAGCGGAGCAGAGGCTGCTGTTTTAACTGGTGATAATGATCCACTGGAGGCTGCCAAAAAGTTAGTTGATCAGGGAGTAGATATAGTGGCTTTAAAGCTGGGTAGTAAAGGATCAGTCGCGGTGATGTCGGATGGTATAGTACAGATGCCAGCATTTAAGGTGAAGGAAGTGGATCCGACGGGGGCCGGAGACGTATACGATGCTGCCTTTATAATAGGGCATCTTAAAGGATGGCCTATTGAGCGGGTTCTGGAGTTCGCAAATGCTGCCGGAGCCATAAAAGTAACTAGATTTGGCCCTATGGAAGGCCCTGAAAGTTTTGAGGAGGTTGAAAACTTTATAAAATCTTTTAAAGAAAAAGCCTAGCTAGTATTTTATTTAACTAGAACTTAGAACATAGATTCTGCAAAAATTAATTTGTAGTTATTCAGCTTGGTTTTTAATAAAGGTCTCTTGGAAACCTTGAAAGCGGTTCAGAACCCTTGTGTTTAACTAGTACATCGTCTTCTATTCTTACGGCAAAATCCTTTTTGTAAATACCTGGTTCAATACTGTGAACCATGCCTTTTAACATAATGTCTTTTGAGGCTGGGTGTAATGCTGGTGGCTCATGCATTCTCACACCTATTCCATGACCTAGTCTGTGAGGGAAGAATTTTTCAAATCCGTGTCTGGCGACGACTTCTCTAGCAGCCTTATCTACTTCAGAGGCTTTAACGCCATCTCCGTTCGCGTTCATTGCCGCATCTTGGGCCTCTATTAGCGCCTCATGGACGGCTTTAAGTTCCTTAGCCGGTTGACCAACACTCCATGTCCTGGTAAGGTCGGACCAGTAACCATCTGCGTACACGTTTAACTCTATTAAGACAGCGTCTCCGCGTCTAAGTTTTCTATCAGTTGAAATATTATATGGATACCAGGCTTTAGAAGCATTAGGTCCCGACATTACGAAGGCAAACCCTCTGGCTCTCTTGACAACTTCTTTATATCCAACTCCAGATATAAGAATAGCTGCCTCGCATGCAGCTGCTATTTCAGTTTCTTTAACGCCTTCCTTGATGGCGTTTCTGGCGGCTTCAAGACCTATAGCTGCTATTTCATTAGCGATTTTCAGCTTCTCTATCTCCATCTCTGTTTTAATCATCCTTAGCTTATATAGAAGATCTGTTACATCTACTATTGTGGCACCCCAGACATCTCTAACCATTTCAAATGTGGGTGTAGATGCATAGTTAACTTCGCCTCCAACATGATTCGCAGCAGTAGTTTCAAATGAAAGTTCAAGCCCAACTCTAGCCGTGGAAGGGATCTCTATTTCCGAAAGAGCTTTGCGTAAATACTCGTAAGGATTCATGACTTTGTCTAGTTTCTCGTTCGGGTATGTCCGTACGTCTTTAACCCAACTATCACTAACATAGTCTAATTCAGATTCAGGTACTATTAGGACAGCTTCTTCGTTTATACTGAATACAGCCAGAGACCAGCCTGTAACCGGCCAGTAACCAGTTACATAAAGCACATTTTCAGGGTTTCTAAGAACTAAAACATCGACGCCCGCCTCTTCCATGCCTCTTTTTAGCCGTTCAATTTTTTCCCTATCGTACATTAAGCTCACCACGATAACAACCCCGTCCAGACTAATAACGCTTCTCTCTACAAATAAACACAAATGTTTTATCTAGAAACCAGCGCTAGATGTGTTGTGAGAAAAATGAGAAGACTAAACGATAGTATATTCCCTAAATTTGAAAAGCCGAGAAAATTACTGGTGGCTGAAATAGGGTCATTAAACTATCATGAAAAAGTGGCTTTAACGATACTTGAAGGTCTAATAAACCGTGTAAAGCCGCAGATATACCTGGTTTCAAATGACGTTGACCGTTTTTGGTTAACATATTATCGTGAAAGACATGGTGTTGAAATAGAAGCTGTCGATCCTTCTGAGCTACTAGAAAGATATGTTCCACAATTAGATGGATACATAGTCTATGATACTAACTTCTTACATACGTTAAATGTTGCCTCAACTATAGGATCTATAAAAAATTGTCTTCCTGTCTCCTCTGAGCTAGCTAAGAAATTAGCCGATATGGGTATTGAGAAAGTTGACGATTTGAGAAATAAATGGAATAATAGGCTGGAGGCATATAAGTGGGCTCTAAACGAAGTTTTTGAAGAATGTAATAAAAGGATAGCTGGCAATATGTGTGTACATCTGCCTAGATGGCCTAGTGTAAGGTTTGGCATACGTGATTACTTAGTAGCTGTAAAAGCCTTCACATTTGATCTTTCAGCAAGCCCGAGAGACCGGGCCGATTATAAGCTTAGGGATGAGATAATCTCCGGCCTAGAGTCTCCAGGTGTTATCCTGGGATGGCACTGTTGTCGCGATACGGAAAAGGAGCATGTAGCTCAAGCAGCTAAGCACGGGCTCTTCGTATTATGTTCACCGCATGCGTCAAATCTAACGGTTCACGCCAGTATGGAGGTAGAGGCTAAATATAGGCAAAGAGTCCTCAGCGAGGAAGATGTAAAGGTTGAAGACAAGGTTTATGTGACGTTCCTTATGACAGATGGTGACGCTATATGGGCCATGGAGGATCTACAGGCTGGAAACTGGTTAAGGCCCGAAAGAGGACGTTTTCCGTTTAACTGGGGTCTTCAACCTTTACTCTATGATTTAGCACCTGCTATTTTGAATTATTACTATGAGACGAAAACTGAGAACGACTATTTCTTTACACCGGTTTCAGGTGCAGGCTATACTTATCCATTCCTTCACCCAGATCCCCGTCGATTTTTAGAATATTCAAGAGAATATGCTTTGAAAGCGGGTACTGAAAAGTGTTATAATATAGTTAACTGGGATCCTTGCCGGTTCTGGGGTGAAGCCCCCATACCGGAGTTTGTAGATCTGGAGAAAGAAGTATTGAAGGAGGCTCTTGGAGTATTCAGAGGG
This sequence comes from uncultured Thermoproteales archaeon, assembly GCA_964433855.1. Lineage (GTDB taxonomy): Archaea > Thermoproteota > Thermoprotei > Thermofilales > CAYSTQ01 > CAYSTQ01. Next base: position 189 of record CAYSTQ010000196.1, on the reverse strand, counting down.
TTTGGAGGAAGCACCTATATAGATAACTACGTCAGTGAAGACTTCGTTAATATACATTCAGCATACGTGGTATTTAGAAACGAAAACGTTGCAGGAGATTTGAAATACTTAGCTATGGCTATAAAGGAGAGACCGGCCTTCATATTCGCCTATGTTCAAATAGCTAAAGACGTGTTAGAAACTGTTTAC
>CAYSTQ010000195.1:962-4089 GCA_964433855.1 uncultured Thermoproteales archaeon | reverse complement strand
AGACCTAATATTCATAATAGGATCAAATCCGTATTCCAACTATCCTGCACTAAGCGTCAAAATGATAATAGCTAAGAGAAAAGGGGCCAAAATAATATCTGTTCAGACAGCGTATAACGAGACCTCTAGGAAGCTAGCGGACGTAAGAGTAGCCCTTGAACCGGGAAGCGAGTTCATATTTATCTCAACACTCGTAGCGGAGCTCATACGTAGGGGCTATGTCGACGAAAGCACATGTTCAAAAATAGAGGGGTGGAAGGCCTTCAAAAAACATCACCTAGACAAATACTATGTTCCAATGGTAACACGGCTTTGCCAAGTAGACCCCGAGATCTTTGATGAAATAGTGAAACTCGTGGGCGAATCAAAAAGCCTGGTAATAACCCATGGGATGGGTATCACGCAATCAGGCATAGGCACGGATACCATCATTGCACTAGTAGATCTAGCTCTGATAAAAAACGCTAAACTAGTATCAATGCGCGGAAAAATAAATATTCAAGGCGCAGGCGATGTGGGATGCTCTCCAAACCACTATCCTACTGGACGGATATCTAAGAAAACAAGAAAGGAATATGAGCAATTAATAGGGTTACAGGTGCCAGCTAGCCCTGGAAAGACGGTTATAGATTTCCTCATAAGAAAACCCGTGGACCTAGTTTACATATGTGGGACAAATCCTGCTGTTTCAATGCCCTACCTTGAGGAGACACACAAGGTCCTCAAACGAAGCATAATAATATATCACCACCCCTTCTGGACAAAAACAACGGAGTTTGCCGACATAATACTTCCACTACCTACTTTAATAGAGACTGAAGGAACCATAACTAACGCGGAAGGCCTCGTTAGAAAGGTTGAAAAGGTAACTACGGTTGTAAAGGGTGCTCTGAGACCTATGTATCTATTCTCTAAGATAGCTAAGAAAATAGGTTTAAAAGGTTTTAACTACTCTGATCCGCTAAACGTGTTCGGAGAAATATGTAAGGTTCAGCCCCGGTATCGCCACATAGATATAGATCAGCTATGGTTCAAAGATGTCGATGCGTATGTTGATAAAAAACCAAGGTTCAGAAAATTGCTCATAGCTTCACCGCCAGCTAAATACATTAGAAGAAGCATAGAGTACCCATTCATACTTAGGACGGCTAGAAGCCCGTACCATTTCTGTGCGGGAGACATCACCAGAAACGTCGAAGAACTCATGAAACGGGAACCTGAAAACCTTCTCTATATGAACCCACATGATATGATTTCACTGGGTTTACAGGATAACGATAAGGCACGTGTAACGTCTATTACGGGATCCTTGATCTTCAAGGTGAAATCTAATCCCCACGTGCCATCAGGCATACTGATAACCAGGTTTCACTTCGAAGATAGCTTAGTAAACAAACTAACACCCTTAGAGCTAGACGAGGAAAGCCGCACTCCGAGCTACAAGACAATATCTGTAAAAGTAGAGAAGATATAGCTATAATTTTGTCTCAGCACGTGGAATCGTCTTCATCGGTCCGCATGAATACGTCTCATCACTTGACGAAACATATATTTCCCAAAACGTTGCCCTACATAAAAATTATTGTCTTCCTTATCCACGCGGTTTAACTAATTTCTCTTTTAAAACCATCAAAACCATAACTGCAGTGACTAAGATAGCTGTGGCCACTGCTATGTCTCTCTCATAAAGACCGGTAGAAACCTTCAACTCCTCAGAAAAAGCACATTTAACACGTATATGCGTCTCCATTCTAGCCTTAACCGTCAACAAAACCATGTTATCTCCTCTCATAACCCAATAATCAATATTAGTTGAGCCGTTAAAGACAGTCCTCTGATAACCTCCAGGTATAAACGGATCATAACTCATACGGTCTTTATTCGTAGTAAAGCGATAAATACTCATCTCACCTGAACCCCCATCTACTTTAATGGATAACATGCCCCCTGAGGACGAAGGAAGCCGTATTAATACGCAGTCTTGAAAAATAGGGTTGCTAATAGACAGCTCTAATTCATCTGGCGGCACAATGGTTTTCGTCACTAAGATAATTCCCTCTCCATCTCCCGACGAGGTGGCTTCCTCGTTAGCTACAACCGTTAACACGGTCGTCGGCTTATCCAGGCTCAAAATTATTAGTTCAGGCTTACCAGAATCATTAGCTGATACAGCTAATGGCTTTCCACTAAGATCAAGTAAGTACAGATTCAAGTCACAACGAGAACCTACATATGACCCATAAAGTAAAAAGGTATACACACCGGCATCCAGTCTAAAAATAGCAGCAACGGAAGAGCCCTTAAACAGCAAACCTGTTGAGTATGGCACACCAGGATAATGTATGTTTTGAGACGTTGTAAGCATCTTGCCATACCAGGCATTCGAATAAGCCCGTAAACCCCTGGATATAACAGGAATAAGTTTTAGCCTAGCCGAGCCTGCCAGCTCACCGTCTTCAGTAAATACGTTTACATAAAAATCTATGACTTCGCCAACCGTGAAATTAACCGGTATGCTTGGAATAACAGTCTCCAGCGCTATCATAGCTTGACCCCCCTCTTCTAGATATACTGCTCCCACCTCCACGTCGTCTCTGATAAATCTGTAATCTATGGAGCTTGGAAGCCCTTTAACCTTGAACGTGTAAATGCCAGCGCCGCCTTTATTAACAAGCCAAATAGGAAAACTGGTCTTAGAGCCTAGATCCACACGTCTCTCAGGGAAAAGACATCGAACATCCACTGAAGCCGCTTTATCTATGCTTACACTGACCGTTTCCTCCTCTGAATAACCATTCGGGCATTCTAAACGAATAGTTAGGGTATCTAGACCGGCCTGAACTCTAAATACGGCCTCAGCTTCATCACCAGCAGCTATAAAGGGTATGGTCACCCGGTATGGTGTACCGACTAATACTCCAGCATACTTAATTAATAATGTTATATTTTTCAAGTCCAGAGAACCCTCATTCCTAATCCTTACTCTGACGTCTTCTCCTTTTCTCATCACAGAAACAATGGAAACCCTGTAATTAGGCTTAGGCAGTGCTGTTCTTAATTCATCTACCCACCCGTCATTGTATGTTATTCTTAAAGTGATATAGTCATAATTCTTCCTCAGCGTAAA
>CAYSTQ010000195.1:0-952 GCA_964433855.1 uncultured Thermoproteales archaeon | reverse complement strand
GCGTAAATATGACACTTACTGTCTCATTAACCTCTACAACGCTTAACCTATACATAGGAGGATCGCCGACTATACCGCCATCTAGCAGACTGAGGGAAACGTTATGTATGGGAACAGGCCCAGTATTCCTAAGCTTAAAAACGACGCGTTCTCCCTCCCTATCAACTTTCATTAACTCCAGTCTACTTATTTCAGCCACTTGGAAACCAAGCATAAACGTATCTGTGAACAAAGTCGCGCTGAAAAAATCGCGATATATAACTTGCATCATAACCATAGCAATTGAGCCGTAGACTGCACGGTTAACAGCAATTCTAACGTTAAAGCTTACTGATCGTCCCGGCGCTACCTTGTCAAACACGACTGGAGGACTTAAAATAGCTACGCCTGGAGTTGACGGAGATAACCTCACATTTACGAACGCAGCCGTGCTAAACCCTATATTTTTCAACACGATCCTCACATTATTTACAGCACCTGCAACCAGTCTAGTAGTACCCAAAGAATAAGTAAACTTAGCCGGGGCAGGAAATATAGATAGTAGCGTTAAAGTTACTAAAACAAATAGAAGCTCCTTCACCTATCTCACCTCTCGTCTATAGACCATCACCATGGAAATAATCAAAAATAAACAATTTACCGAATACATCGCTAAAAGAGTCACAGTTAAATCGCCCTTGTAAAGCCTACCAGCGGGGGAAATAACGAAGCCGTTCTCCTCCAAGAAAAGCCCAAGCTGATAAGGCAAAGTGTACTTAGCGGGCTCGTCAAGCCAGGATAAACCTGGCACTATGAACTGGTACAATGTCATAACAGTGAACGCTGAAAGAGCAGCGTAAAGAGGTTTAGAGGAAAACGAAGAAAAGAATATTGTGAACGAGCCGAATGTTATAAGCCCGAGTAAAACAGCAGCGCCGCCAGCAAGCACTTCGTGGGAAACCAGAGATATAAA
>CAYSTQ010000194.1:0-4118 GCA_964433855.1 uncultured Thermoproteales archaeon | reverse complement strand
AGTATGCACTCCCCGCCACCGCCTCCACCATCCTCCCCACGTGCTTCAAGGCCTCCTCAACATGCTCCCTGCCACACCATCCCTCATAGAAGCACGTGTGCATGGAACCGGCATGCGCCCATGAGCTGAAAACCCATCTCCCCAAGTCCCCGGCAACCACCCTGATGTAGCCCCACAGCTCCCCATGGCTCGCCAAACGCCTCCCCTCCCTCCAGCCCGCATAAGCCTTAACAGCCAGGGCCGCGGCGCCCCATACCTCCTCCGCAGCCTGTCTAACATCCCCCCGGGCAAGCTCCCTCTCCCCCTCCTCCAGAAGCTCCCTCGCAGCCTCAACGTACTCCCTGGCCTTCTCTACAGGACCTAGGTTCAACGTTTAAATATAGGCTAAACGTTGAAGCCGCTAAAGGAAAAATAAAGCATTAAGACTGAGATCGAAACTTCGTGATTAATATTATTTTTTAAGGCCGCCACTAACCACCATTTCCCCGTACCTACTTCCTATGATGTAAAAAGCTGAGGGTCTACCATCGGTAAACAGGAATGACTTTTGAACATAGCTGTAATATTCTTCTATCAAGTTTATAAGCTTCCTATATCTTTCATCTTCATCTAACACTATAATGTTTTCCAGCCCGGCGTCACGCAGCTCCCCAGCATGAATAGGCCTACCATGCGTATGCACTTCCTTAAGCAAACGATTAACAAGCTCGGAATACCGTTTTTCATCCGATATTTTAGGTCTCACATATTTATCCAAAACCTTCTCAACGTAATCTAATGCTCTGAGAGACTCCTGGTAAAGCAACATGTCCTGAGCCACATAAAGCTTCGCCAGGTTATCCACACCAAGCCCCTGTTTCTTAGCTAAACCGGGAAGGGTTTCCTCAATCAACTTCTTGTAAGCTATAGCGGATACAACCCGTGGACCATGCGGGGTCATCCCGATAAACTGCGGGTCAACCGGGCTGAACACTGCTATGCTAGTCGTCAATATTTTATCAGCCAAAAGCGCGATAAGCGTACCAGCCGACGCAGCCACACTCGGCACTATTACGTTAAACTCCTTAAAGCTAAGGCCCTTAACCTTATTTATAAACACCTCCGGGAAATGTATATCCCCCGCCCAGCGTCGTCAATATAAAGTATAACACTCGAACTTTCTGCTTACTAAGACGCAGAAAGAACTGTTCAACCATATGTATCAACTGAATGTTCAATGAGGAATACGGCGTCGCCCCAGGGTTAAACACGTTACATGTCAACGCTACAACGCCAAGCCGGGCATCATGCCTAAACAATCTCTTAAGCTCCCGCTCAATAGCGATAAGGAGCTGCCTCCTATGCCTCTGAGGCGTCTCCCTCAATATCTCTGTTAACGTGCTCATTGCTCAAACCTGATCTTTATATCCACTGGAGTATAGCCGAGATACAGATATTTATTCGGAGCCCCCTCTCCCAACTCTCTGAACAGCTTAGCCTCCTCATCACCGATCTCCTTAGCCCTTTTTAAAGCCTCTCGGACAACGTCTTCTATGCGAGTTTTACGCCTCATCATACAACTCCCCATATTTTAAAAACCACAGCAACAAATTAATCTTTCCACACAGCTAAGCAACCAATCAAGCCAGAACAGACCCCCGAACCATAAGTAAATACATACACCTACTAGAGCAGCTAGACATACCCAGACATACTCGAGAAAACACCCCCCTCAGGCCACAGAAAACCCGTAAAACTCGACTTCAAAGACAACTACTTCAGATTCTGGTTCACCTACAACTACAGGCTAAGATCCCTCCTCGAAGCAGGCCTAGTCGACACAGCCCTCAGCCACGTACTCCAAACCTACAACAAGTACCTCTCCAGAGTATTCGAGAAAACAATCCTCGAGCTAACCCCCCCACCTCTACAAGGCCCGCCTAATACCCGTAAAACCCGTACAGACAGGCAGATGGTGGCACAAAAACCTGAAAATCGACATAGTCGTAAGAGACCCAGGCAACACAACCGCCTTCATCGAAGTCAAATGGAGAAAAATAACCCCGGCCCAAGCCAAGGAAACACTCCAACAGCTAGAGGAAAAAGCCGCCCACACAGGCCTCACATCACCCCAAAACCACTACATCCTAATAGCCAAGGAAACAACCGGCCAACCCCCACACGGCAAACACAGGAAAACAATCAACCTAAAAACCATCCACCAGAAAATCCTCCAGCCAAACAAACCCTAACCCCCAGCGAAACCATCCCAAGCCACAAACCATAAAACGGTAACCACCCGGTGAACAGGGCTACCTACACAGTGAGCGGAGACACACTCCTCTCTCCGACTTCTGACGATAATCCTTCAGTTTCCCGACGGAAAACTAAAGATTTTTAAACCTACACACAGGAATATTTAAACATGGTCAAAATCAAAATAGCCTACCGCGGCAGACACATCGTCATCGACGCCCGCATCGCCGGATACACCAGCATCCCCCGCAGAATAGCCGAAGCACTAGGCATACAGCCATACGGCAAAACCAGGGTATACACAGGCAAACCAGAGGAAACCCCCGTCGCCAACGCCCAAATAGAGATCAACGGAAAAACAGTCGAAACACCAATCCTAATCAAAGACGGAGAACCAACCATCGACCAAGCCCTACTCATCCAACAACCAACCTGAAACACCCAGAACAGCCAACAACCACCCTCAAGCTGAACAGCCCGACACCCCATCCCCCAGCCCCAAACACCCGGCGACAGCCCGAGAGAGAGCAAGGCTTATATACTGGTTTGACCAGTTTAGCCCTAGGTGGAACGGTTTGCCCCTCACAGTCACGATCGGGAGAAAAGGCTACATAATACTCCCCAAAGCCGTGAGAGAGCTGGCCGGCGTCAAAGAAGGAGACAAGCTCACCGTCAAAGTGGAAAACGGGAAAATAATCCTCGAACCCGAGATCACCGTCGACATCGACGACTTCAGGAAAAAGATAAGAGAGCACTGGAGCAGAATAAGCACCTACGTGAAAACCAAGCCCAGGCTCGGAGACCTCGCCAGCATCAGCCTAGAGGAGGAGTTCGAGAACGATGTTCATTGACGCCTGCCTCCTAATATACCTAAACCTAGGAGAGGAAAAAGCCGAAAGATTCTTCGAGAAACTACTCGCCCAAACCAGACTCTACACAGACCCACTAGTCCTCGACGAAACCCTCTACATCTCATGGAAAAAGTACGGGGTGAAATACAGGGACACAATAAAATTCCTCGACGAGGCAATCCTACCCTACCTCAAAATCCTAAGCATCGGGCTACAAGAGTACGCCAGGGCGAAAAGCCTAATAGGCATCCTAAAACCGTCAGACGCCCTCCATGCAGCCACAATGCTCAACAACGGGATAAACACCGTCGCAAGCGAAGACAAGGACTTCGACAAGATAAACACCATAAAAAGAATATGGATAAGCTAAAACCCGCCCCCCAACCCCTTCCCAGCCCCACATACCCACAGCCACCTCCCAGCAGCCCCCACAGCAAAACCCGGCGAAAAACCTGTTCAGAGGCAGAGGTTAGACTCTTAAAAGGTTAGAGGGGGCCTAACTAGTTAGAGGGGGTATAACCCGCCGCGCTCCAACCCAAAACCCAAGGACTTCTTCAACACGGAGCAACAGCTAAACACCATGAAACACATGCTGCACAACCCCCTAGCCAGGCTAACAATCGTCAAAGACCCCAGAAAAACCGGCAAAACAAGCCCCACCCCAGCCCCAACCCCGCCAGCCCGCCCCAGCACAGGCAAGCCCCAGCACCTGCCACACGAAGAACCTAGCCCCCCGAAGGCCACATTAAAAACCCATTTGAATACCAAGATTTATATAGAGGATGCAACGGTATATACATAGGTGAAACATTGTGAAACAGGAGGAAATATTGCGTATTCTAAGAGACATAGAGGGCAGGCTAAGCCACGTAGAAAAAGAGCTCGCCCTACTCAGAAAAGTCCTCGAAGACGCAACAGCGGGCCTCCCCAGCCAGCAACCCGGCGAATCAGCCCTAGGCCAGCCCATAGTGCCAAGAGGAGGAAGAGCACTACCCATCCTAGACCGGTCCACAGCCAAGGCCCGCAACCGAC
>CAYSTQ010000193.1:0-4124 GCA_964433855.1 uncultured Thermoproteales archaeon | reverse complement strand
ATCGAGGTTGCGCGGTATCAAGCCTATAGCTTCCTTGACAGCTCTAACCAGCTTCTCTTCATGTATAAGATCACCGTATCCAGCATCCTTAAGTATCTCCGCCGTTATGGCGTTCGCCTCCGCCCCACCTCTATTTAAAGAGACTATGGCGCCTCTTATAGGGTATCTCGAGATGGGCGTTATCTGCGTGTTACCATGCCCGGATTCTACAACTATACATGTTATCGTCTTCTGGGCTATAGCCACAGCTAATGGCTGCGGTATTATTGTAACGGCTTTAACTACCCCGTACTCCTCATCTATTCTCTGGTGGATTTCGAAGATTTTCTCGTACATATATTTGGGCGCTATCGCTGAGAGCGATGCCGTAACATAGAAACCTTTAAAGTCCTCTGTTTTAGGAGCGTATTTAAGTAGACCGTACTTGGTTAGCTCATAGATTATTTCCCATCCTCTTTCATCGTTTTTACCTATTATCCCGTCCTTCATAGGATATACTAGGTGCCTGCTCATATCCTCCCTGGATCCTAGGTACATTGCTACCTCTGGGCCTACAACTATCTTCTTGGTGATACCTGACAGTTTAAGTATTATCGACTTAGAATCCAGAATAAAACCTCTATTCTCCACTATATCCGGCCTTTCACCGATCGGGCCGAATTTATATTCGCTTGTTCCATAATCTTCTCCGAAAGCATACTTTCTCCTATACTCGTTTATGGACAAACCTACCCCCTCAATGACATATACTCAATTTAAACAGGTAAGGAAAGCTTAAAAGCATGCCTGTTATCCGTACAGGTTCTCCTCACCAGTTACATACCGCATTTGCACCAGCCGATCCATTACCTCTATGAACTCCCTTTCAATAGCTTTTCTTTTAAACTCGTACTCCTCCCGCCCTATTTCGCCTTTCTGGAACTTTTTCTGGAGAGCCTCCATCTCTTTCTCCAGCTCTTTTCTCCTCTTCTTTAGTTTCTCAGCATACTTAAACGGATCTCTGTCCTCTTTCATTTCTGGTCTACACCCCCTAACTTTTATTTTGTTTCATGCTTATTAATTAATTCGTGTATAGGTATGCGGTTCACAGACGTAGAAATGTCTGTTGAAACTAAGGAGAAAACCGTTTTAACAGCTATGGTAAAGAAAACCCTCGCGCCGATCACCATAAGTCGTCTAATACGAGCATCCCCTATAAGAACACGCATGTACATGCTTGGGAAAAACATAGTTTATTTCCCCGTACCGGTTAAGGCAGGCGACAACAGCCGTCTAACCGAGCTGAAAAGAGGAGACGTCTTCTTCTGGCCTCTAAATAACAGTATTGGAATAGCCTTAGAAGACTCCAGGCTTCATCAAAGACTTATTCCGATGGGCACCATCACTGAGGAAGTATTAAATTTAAAGGATCAAAAACGGGGTATGGAAGTCATCATAAAATTTGAAGAGAGATGACCCATATGAGTGGAGAACATGCTATAAGAGTTGAACTCTCCAATCTGGAAGACCTTGCACGGTTAGCTGCCACGTTTTCTTCGGTCGGTTCGACAGTATATATAATACATTTCAGGGAGGAGAGCGGGCACGTTTACGGGCTTTTAACGACTTACCGTGACTACTTTAAGCTTTATGGACTGCCGCTCTTCTATTACTTTAAGAGCCAAAGCGCTCTTCAAGGCAACTATATTCTGTTCCAATCAAGAGACAGAGAAGACGTAGTTGTTTCAGACGGGATTAGACCAGGCTGGATCTCGATACCTATAATTAACCTGTCTAAAAAACCGCCGTTCCTGTGAGGAAAGATGATATCCGTAATAGGCGTCATAAGCTATATTCTAGTCACGGTGATGGTGCTCAAACTGAATACTATCAAGAATTTCCGACGAAAACGTAGATGGATGTTGTTAATAGAAATAGTCGTTATGGGGACGTTTATAGCCTCAACATACATGCTCTTTTCGAAGAACTATATTAGCAGATATATGTATGTTGAAGACTTAGAACTGTTGGCTTTATTCATTTTATCGACTTTGTTGATACCTTACACGTGGCTACTTATAATAAAGACAACACGTGAATGATAGAAAAATGGAGGCTGCAGATTTTTCCTATTTTCTCTCCAGCACTATTTCTATTGTGGAGACGGTGCGCTGGTTACCTGGCTCGCCTACCTGCTCACTGCCTATGTTAACGCTTGTTATGTCCACTTCCTCCTGGAGGAACCTAGTCTTAACGATTTCGGCTGTGTCCACAGCCTTAGAAATGGCGCGACCTCTAGCTTTTATCACTACCTTCTTGGCTCCTTGGTTGAACTGGAGCACTGTTGCTAGCACGTAGTTCATGGTTGGTTTTGCACCTACTAATATTACTCCCTCGCTCGTGGACATGTTTCTCACCTAGCAATTCCGTAGCGCATGGGATAAGGCTGGAACATATTTAAGCATTTCGTTGACGCGCTTCACATATGTGTTCATTATCCCCTTCTCTAAACGCTTGAATAGTGAAAACTTGACAACCTTGGCCGAGCGATAAACTGCTTATTCAACCTTTATACTTATACCGCCTTTAGATTTCTTCTCAGCTTTTTCGACGGTTATGGTTAAAACGCCGTTCTTATACTGGGCTTTAGCAGTTTCCGGTTTAACTTTAACTGGAAGCTTTATGTCTTTATAATACTTACGCTCTTCTCTTTCAGCAGAAACCGTTATCATGTCTTCTGTAGCCTCAACTTTAATATCCTCTTTTTCAACGCCTGGCATGTCCACTATCACTTTTATCACGTCGTCTTCCTCAAGTATGTCAGTGAAGGGTTCTACGCTTTCTTTAACCAGCGGCCTTACCGGCCCTGGCTTTATATTGCCCCATTCACGCACCCTAGGTATGCCGTCAGGCCCTATAGTCATCGAAAAACCGTATACATAAGGCCCAAAAACCCTTCTACCCTTCTCTTTCCGTCCTTCAGCCATTCCAAACGCTTCTCTGAACATCTCATCAAACATTTTATCTATTTCCTCAATGAACTTTCTAGTCCTTCTCCACCATTCGTCAAACTCCGACATATACATCACCATTTAAATATTAACAGCGAGGGGTAAATATCTTACTCCTTTGCCAGAAGAAGTCTGTTTGACCAGATAATGACGGCAACGATACTTCCAGTAGCAATTCCAAAGACAAAATAGGTAGACCACGATAATACCTATACACTGTTTACCAGCTTTGCCAAGATGTCGTCAACATCGGCTAGCTACCATCCGAGTCCTCTTAATATTCATAGCTTTCCTTCCGATCACGATCATAAAAACCGTCAGGATAATCTCCTTAAAATTACCCCGCCTACAATTACTATTAAATCTGACCACCTCATTCCATTCTTTTCAGCATATTCTAGAAATATCTTCATTCTATTGATATACTTGTTTTTCACAGATAATTCTTTCCATTTTTCGATTGTATCATGAACTATCTCCTCTAATATATGTATAGGTATATTTACGTTACTTTTAATTATTTTAGAAACTATTATTTTAAAACCGCATTTCATAATAAGCCTTTCCCAATAAGAACCGGGCTTATAATCCTCAAACTTACCGATGCTACGCATAGCTTCTCGCCATAATTTCGCGTATCTTAGATACGCCGGACAGCCATTTGGTAAAGGTTCAACCAACATAATTTTAGACGAAATTTCACGAGCAGCAGAAACTACTTTTTCATGCATGGCCGGATTGACCTCGTGCAAAGTAAAATAGAAGACCGAGAGATCAGCGAGTCCGTTTCTAAGTGGAAAGTTAGTGATATCACATAGGATTAACGGTATATCTAAGTCAGAGTACTTCCGTATTTTCCTCAAGTCGTTGTCAACGGCTACTACTCTTGCTCCTAAACTTACAAGTTTTTCCGTTGATCTTCCTATTCCGAAGTCTACAACTATGGAGTCTCTTACGTTAACCAGTGACCATATTTCATCCTCTATTCTTTTTTGATCCTTCTTATATAGGTCTTCCAGGTTACTAAAGTACACCTTCACCACTATCTCTAATTTTTACAGCACTTTTACTAAAAACCTCGGATGGTAAATATATATAAATAATTCATAATAATTTTTAATATGAATTATTATG
>CAYSTQ010000192.1:0-4147 GCA_964433855.1 uncultured Thermoproteales archaeon | reverse complement strand
TATGAACGCCTCGGGAACCGGACGTATAGGTATGTCAAACGGCAGCCCGAGCCTTATTATGAAGTCCCTCAGGCCGTAGGAGCCTAGGTAGCCGGTCACAATGCCGAGTAGGCCGCCGGCAGTCCCCATCGTCGCCACCTCCAGGAGAAATACGAGCATTATGTAGCGGTCTCTGGCCCCTATAGTCTTTAGGATGCCCACCTCCCTTATCCTCTCTCTTATCGACATCATGACAGTGTTCATCACGCCGAGAGCGGCTACAAGAAGCCCTATCATCGTGACAGCTATCAGCGTACCGTTTATTATATCCATAACCTTCAGGACTACCCCGACTATGTCGGTCTCCTTTATTATATTGGCGCCGGGAAAGGTCCTCCTTATCGCTCTGGCGACCGGGTCGATTAGCTTCCTGTCTTCAACTTTTACGAAGATGTAGTTTATGAAGCCTTCCCGCTCCAGCATCTTCTGAACGGGTTTACGAGGGACTAGGGCGAAGGATGCTCCGAAGAGCTTCGAGAGTCCTGAGCCGGCCTCCATTATTCCCACGACCTTGAAGCTGTCTCGGAAATAGAGCGCGCCGTACTTAACCGATACTCTGATCACTGGACCTGGCCCAGCTATGCCTAACGCTTTAGCTGTTTCCCAATCGATAACTATCTCTTTACCGTTACCACTTGGCAGGGTCCCGTTGATCAGTTTTACGTTGAAGAAGCCGAACTTAGAGGCTGGCACGCCTACCAGGTTAACGCTTTTCCGCCCTCCTATCTTGGCTGGGACGAACACTGTCCCGACGGCCTCCTTAACGTAGGGTATCTCGGCTATTATCTCTGCTGCTTGCTCGGGCACAGTTAAGGCGTTCTCGGTCACTAGCATGTCTGCCTGTAGGAACTCGTTAACCTCCTCGCTGACCTTCGACCTTATCCCGACACCGACCGTTCTAAGGGCTACGAGGGTTGCTACGCTCCACGTGACCGCCAGTATTGTGAGTATCGTCCTGACCCGGTGCACGCTCATGCTTCTGAGCGCCATTTTGAAGGCGAAGCCTATGAAAACCCTGTTCAAAGACTTCCACCTATGTATTTTAGGTTTAAAGCGAGGATTAAAGGCTTGTTATATAGGGCTAGCGGCAACTATAGAGTGTCGCTGTATGGCTTAAAGGCTTTATATATAGTCGCCAACTAGTAAAGATGGGGGAGTAGGTATGGGCGGAGTTGTCCGGGAGGATGAGGAGGGTCGGGTAGCCCCAGGCGTGGACGAGGTTGTGGAGAGCCTTAAAGAGGCTCTTTCAATGATAGAGAAGGGGCTTAAAGAGGGCTCTCTGCCTAAGGCGACGTGCGGTTATCTTGAGACGCTTGGTAGGCGGATACGGGATACTTTGGCCGTGATAGAGCTTGTCGGCCGGGAGGACACCATACAGTCTCCCCTTAGCTCGAGCGGTAGGGGCGCTATGTACAATCTTAGGCGGGCTTTCTATGCGGTCATAAGCAGGCTTGAGAAGGAGGAGAACGTTGACAGGGATAGGGGTGTTGAGGAGTGGAGAAAGGCGGCGGGCAAGATAATAGACGCTATAAACAGCGCCGGTATAAGTGAGGCTCCTACGAAGATCGTGCTTACGTACAGGATTGCTGAAGACGGCGATGTTAAATATTGGAAGCCTGAAAGCGCCGAGATAATGTACTTCGAGCTTGAAGGAATTCTTCGCATCACCTTCTGAACGTTTTATCCCTAGCGAGCGAGGCAGTTTTTCTATTCCAGCCGGAGCAAGCCTTACCTAAGCTAAGGCGTTTTCAGTGATGTTTTGCTTGGTGAACTATTGTTTTTGATCAACTAATACATGGAAATATTTGTAATAAAACAAAGCTTATAAGGCTCCTCCTCCGTATTAGTATAGGTGGGAAAATGCGTTGGCGGTTCTTTAAAGCCTGGATAAGAAGGCTGGCTAGAAATCCCAGGTTCTGGATCCTATTGCTAGTTATAGTGCTTAGCGCTGCAAACATAGTGTTCGCAGGTGGAGAGGGGGCTTCTCCCACTAACGAAAGTGGCGGTGATGGTGACGGCTGGCCTAACCCCAGCCCTGATCCCTCTCCTTGATCCTATAGGAGGTAAGTAGATGAAGGCCAGTGAATGGAAAGCTTTGAAGGCTCTACATAGTTCATTGACTATGAGAGAGGTGGCCTATAAGACTGGTTTGCCTCTTTCCACCGTAAGTTACATGTTTAATAAACTTAAAGAGAAAGGAAAGTTTTACTTCGTGGTCAATTATGGAGAGCTTGGCCTAATGGTAACTACGCTTATTACGGACAATTTAAAAAGTGACACCGGTAGTTTGGAGAATCTTCCTTTAAACGTTGCCAGTGTAAGAAAGGCGTATTCAGGCCATGGGCAGTTCATGGTGATGTACTCCATAGTGCCGGGGCCTCTCGTCGATGAACTTGTCAGTGAGCTAAAACGGGATAACATAGCTGTCCGAACAGTAGTTAAAGGGCTTGAATATATTAGATGGAGCCCTGGGTTTAACGCCGCGGAGCTTAAAGGCGAGTTTCTCAAACCTGTGATGGAAAAAGCATGGGAGATTCTGAATAGCTCAAAGAAGCCTCCGGTCTTTAATACCCAATCTAGAGTTCCTGATCCGATAGACTTAGCAATAGTTTCCTGGAGGATACAGACAGGCCCGTTTACGAGCGTGTTAGAGGGGATTAAAAGGATTAAAGAGTCTGATCCGAGCTTTCCGAAGGTGTCACAACAACTAATCAGCTATCATTACAGGAGACACGTGCTTCCGAGCTGGCTCTACAACACTTATACCCCGTTTCTTCCCATGACCAGTGTGCCTGTCAGGCTATACCTGTTTAAAGGACGTGAAGCACCCGCCCTAGCTAGGGCCCTAGTCGCTCTGCCATATGCTTATACGGCAACTATTGATGTGGACAAAGCTATCGTGGTGGCCCAGTATCCTTGTAACATGCATTACAACGTGTATTCCCTTATATCCACGGCTGACGTGGAGCTACCTTACGGGGAAGCTATTCTTAAACCTTCTATGGTTTCGCGAACTCCGTTCTTATGGAAGCCGTTAGCGAGATTGAGACTATTAAGGAAATAGTCTGGGCAAGGCTAGAGGAGAAAACGGGTAGTTTTGTTTTTGTCCTAAGCTTTCATGCTAGGAAAAAGTATGGCGTCGACATAAAGGAGCTTTTCATGAAAAATCAGAGAAGGTTCATGGTGATAGTGCAGGATCTTATGGGGGACTTGGTGTGTTCCCTTCTTATCAAGGTTCTTCTAGACATATGCTTAGAGCTGCACTTAGATCCGGAGAAGGTTGTTTCAGGTCCTCTTCTTAAGGTCGAGTCAGAGAAAGCCTCCGGCCCTATTTATACCGAAAAATAGTTCCTTAACAGTGTTTTCCGAAGGTTTACACATGCTTTTATCGTTGTTAAGCCTAATGCTCGGTTGAACGGGTTAAGCGGTGTTCCAACCAGGTTTAAAATCAGCAGTTATACATTAACAGCAGATTTATTATTATGCATAATCGTTTTACCTAGGGTTTAAGATGTCAGGCATAGAAGACCGTCTATACAGGATAGTTATTACAGGGCTTTTAGCAACTGTCGCCATGTACAGCTTAGGCATGGTCCTGCTCGTGGTTTCTCCTAGTGGGGACTTGTGGAGAATGTTTATGGAGGCTGGTACAATACTGTTGTTTTCCACGCCTATGGTCAAGGTGGCTGCGGCATTCTATATGTTTAGGGGCAGAGGTGAAAAGGCTAACGCGATAACAGCCTTACTGGTTTTAACGTTTATGTTGTTAAGTCTGGTTCTGGGGGTGTTTCTTCGAGTAAGGATAAAATAGTTTTTGGCGGTTTAAGGTCCAGGCAGGAGCACTCCGGTATACATGTAGACCCCCTTTCTCAACATTAAATAGGAAAGGTAGAGTAAAAGTAGGGCGAAGCCTGTTTTTAGCCGTCTAGACCTAATCTTGTTCATTATAGTTGCCCCTATCATAGCTCCTGTCGTAACTCCTAGAACCATAGGGGCTACAAGCAAGAAGTTGATCGCTCCTGTAACGTAATATATTATGGCGCCAGTTGAGGCCGTGATATCTATCATGAACTTGCTTGTAGCTATAGCCGCCTTTATCGGGATGTTC
>CAYSTQ010000191.1:0-4167 GCA_964433855.1 uncultured Thermoproteales archaeon | reverse complement strand
TTCAAGATGTTCAGTCGGAGAGCCCCCCACATAAACCATCCTGCCCTTAAACTTGACAGTTGCCGCCCTATAAAGTATTATGTCAGCGTCTACACTGTATAGATTCTTTAGCTCTCTTAGGTCTATTCTGACCGGAATATATTCAAGCCCAACTTCGCCTCCCTGAGAACCTATTTTCAAGGCATATATCACGTATGGAAGACCTCCACGCAGGCTAAGCTGGAAAAAGCCATGTGAATCAGTTCTAGTATAGTCCGCTATGGTTAGATTCAGATAATCGAAAGCGAAGACCAGTACTCCCTCTATAGGGCCGCCTTTCGGATTAGTTACACGACCCCTGATAACCAAGTTTTCCTGGGCTATCACGCTACTTAACGAGGCCAGGAACATTAACAGGGTTATCGCAACCAGTAGGGCGATGATCCTTTTCATGGCGGCCACCTTATTTTACACCTAGTTTGAAAACACCCATTAATTATCTTTATGTTCCTGTGTAACGATGCCTGCGAACCCTCCAGAAAGCCAGCTAGAAAATTTCAGATTTTTTCATAGCAGGTGTGAAACGTTCTAATTATTAGAGCTGGATATATCCTGTTACCTACAGCAACTAGCTTATATACTCCAAGCGTGCTTAATACGATAGCAAAAGGAGGTGGCATGTAAAATGGAGTATGAGGGATTCTGTGTCAAATGCCGAAAGAAGGTCAAGATAAAGGACGCGAAAATAGTAACCCTTAAAAATAACAGGAAAGCCGTTAAAGGAACCTGTCCAAACTGCGGCACGACCGTATTCAGGTTCATAAGCTCCTAAAACTCTTCCAGTGTAAAAACCTGTTTAATAGACCTCTTTTTTAGCCGGAAACCTCTAGTATCCTACCCACCTCATTATCCAGACTGGCTAGAAACTTCCTGAAGACGTTCTCAGGTATTCTAGCCCCGGCAGCATTCGGATGCCCTCCCCCGGTCCCACCAAACCTAGGCGCCAGCTCTCTTAGAACCAGGTTAAGATCCACCCTATCGTCGTTGGTTCTTAGGCTCATAACCATCATTCCCTTTTTCTTATTGGCGGCTATGCCAACGGTTTTACCGGAAATTGCCCGTACATAGCCTGCGGCTCTAGCTATACTCCCCCTGGGATTAACAACGAAGGCGATATGGGTCAAGGTCTCTATTATTCCTGGCAGATTGCGCCGCATCTCCTCCTCTGACATAGTCTCTATTAACGCTTTAAGCAGTAGTTCGGAGAGGCTACTCGGCAACCTGTTTTCACTAAGCGTTCTAACTACATGCCTCTTGAAATCATGTTCGCCTCTACTGCCCTCTAACCCCTGGGCTAAAACCCCGGCCTCGAAAAACACCATTCTCTGATCCCAGTCCTTAAGGGCTTCCCTGAAAAACCTCGTGTCCGTCTCATAGTCACATATGGCGCCGTAAAGCGCGACACGGCTCATGTCCCAGGACAGTTTATCTTTGAAGAAGAGATACGTGAGCTCAGCAGCACACCCCTCGCCTCTAACAAGGGTTATCGGCAACCCCTTTAAGTCTCCAGACACCGGAGGCGGATGATGATCTATGTAGACGACGTCTCCCCTTTTCCCTAGCCTTCCTAGGAAAAGCCGTAGCTCTTCAACCTCTCTTTCGCTTACCGCTATGTCACATATTATGACGTTATCCCCCTCCTTAACGGTATCTACCAGATCTTCATATAGCCCTGCTGGATGAGAGAAGAAAACGTTAGCTTGGGGAAAAACCGCTAGGGCTATAGCCGCTGACGTAACCCCGTCACCATCTCCATGGGTTATTATCCAGGTTCTCAAACAGGTCACCACCTAAAGCTTTAAACTAGGCCTCACTTTTCAAAGACTGAATACCACCCTCTTATTATTAGTACATCTGCTTTTCCGCCTTTATGCTTCACTGATTCACGTATTCTTAAAGATAACACCCCTGCTTAGAAAAGACAAGTCAGGGAAACCTAATATTTGAGTAGGGCTATTCTTCTACAGCGGAGGCAGGATTATGGCGGCTAAAGTTAGCGTAAGTGCTTCCACATTTTATTGTCAGAGAGCCTTGGAGCTCTGTCAGATAGCTCTACTCCTGGCTAAAACAGGAAAGAACAAGGAGGCAGCTGAGATATGCATGTTTATCTCAAGCTTATGTGCTAAAAGCCCCAGAGACAACTGTAAGGAGGAATCCAGGCTCTGTAGAGCCAGCGCCGAGGCGAGAAAAAATGGGCGTTTAGAGGAGGCTAACCGTCTATGTCTAGAAGCCCGGCGTATATGTTCTAAGAACTATGAGGTTACCGGTGGTTAAGAATACTAGTAGCTCAGCCAGCTAAAGTTATCCAGGTTTTAGCTGGAAAAATCACCTATGCTCTAGCTAAAACTATTTGAACGCTTTTTATCGGAGAAACCTAGATGTCTAGATCTGTGATTTATATCTGGCTACATATTCATCCAAGTTTATCGGTCTCCCGGTTACAGCGGATTCGTTCGCGGCAAGCGAAATAGCCATAGTCTTATAGGAGTCCTCATAAGGTGTGAGAACTGTTTTTTTATCCCTAGTGAGAACCGCTTCGATAAAGGCCCTGTACATGTTCTCAGTCGGGTTGCCACTCATCCTATGAATCTCTGTTTCACGGTCTCTCCTATACACTCTGACCTCTGCCCCATGCACGTAGCGTACCAGCAACTCTCTGCATATGAAGTCGACAAATACCGTTGACTCCCGGGTAGCTCTATCCTCAACCCCTTTATCGATCCTGAAGACTCCTGGGTAAAGGGCGTACGTGCTGTAGAAGCTTCCCACAGCCCCGTTTTTAAATCTGACAGTGACGGCATAACTAGCCCAGTTATCAAACCCCGCCTCTTTATCCTCCTTAAGATGTCTTCCTCTCTCCGTATACTCCGCGTAAACCCTGTCGACATCACCGGCCAAGTATCTAGCCATGTCAAGAAGATGTATTGCCTGGTCAACCATCTGGCCACCACCCCAGCTTCTAAGCCTGATCCATTTGATGATCGGGATAGTCCAGTACCAGCACCCAGCAACCATAGAGAGAGTATCTTTGTCTAAGGCTTCTTTAGCTGCGTCGGCCAAGTTAGAGTATCTTGACTGGAACCCTACAGCTACTATTTTATCGCTCTTCTCAACTGCTTTTAGAAGCTTCATAACCTCCCTCATGTCGAGGGAAATTGGTTTTTCAAGGAGCACGTCCAGGCCGTTACAGATACATTTAAGGGTTTGAGAGACGTGGAAGGGTGTCGGCGTCGATATGACCATGACGTCGAGTTTCTCATGCTCAAGCATTTTGTCCAGACTAGTATATGTTCTAACACGGTACTTCTCAGCAACCTCCTTTAACCTGGCCACGTCAACATCACATGCCGCCTCAAGCGACAACTCCCTAAACCTACTTGCCACTCTCATATGGCCTAAGCCACGCCTCCCAACTCCGAGAAAACCGATCCTTATTCTTTCCCCAGACAACATGATCACCTGCTTACGTAGAGGAGTAACCTGTCTACCTCCGTGTTTAAACCGGGTTCAACGCTGTAGCTCGGGTCAACGGCTTCAACCAGTATAAGCCATCTCTCCTTAAGGAAGTCGTAGACCACATTACAGTACGTATGTATAGGGTATTCCGGGTGTTCATACCTGGACCCCGGTTGCCACTCTGCTGAGAACACTTCCTCTAAATTAAGCCCCCTATAATCGATGACGTAGGCAGCTATCTTCCTCGTTAAGGCGGCGCCCTTTACAACCTCCAGGGTTTCCGTTCCCAGGAAAATAGGGCCTGAGGAGCCTGCATGGACCGACCCGTTCAGGAGGAAGTAGTCTGGCTGCGGCCTCCCTTCAATAGTTGGTACCCCTAGTTTAACCCAGTTCTTCCCGTCCTTACTAACGGCTAACGCCGTGTGGACTATACTGGAGCCAGCCGCCCTAGCCTTATACAGGCAGAAGTATCTTCCGTCGATCACGTCTATCGTGCAATCTCTCGCCTCCCCTGTGTCATAGACTTTATCTCCTCTCAGCGTGAAACCCCATGGTTCCCATGGCCCAGCCGGGTCGTCGGCGGTTAACAGGAAGGTCTCCCACCGGCTTTCATATATCCGCTTCTCGTCGCCAGCCACGTTTCTTTCGGCCATGTCTAGAGACAGGTACAGG
>CAYSTQ010000190.1:0-4185 GCA_964433855.1 uncultured Thermoproteales archaeon | reverse complement strand
CGTTTGATTTCGAGCTCTGCAGGCATCAGGAAACGAATAGTGTATGCGCCGTTTCCCCTAGATGTGACTAGGCTTCAGCGGTGGCCGCTGCGAGCTCCGTGTTAGGCTGTTTCGACGAGCGCGTAAAGCTCCTTGACGAGAAGGTCTAGGTTGGCGCCTTTGAAGGGTGTTTCGGGGCCGGTGGCCATGGTCGCGGCTTTCCAGGCTGTGCTCCTGTCCAGCTTGGACAGGTCGACGACGTATAGCTCTCTTGGGCCGACGATTATGAGGCTGTTGTTCATCAGGATCAGGTTGCGGATCGGTATGCTGAACTCCACTTTTCTGCCGTCCTCATCCTCCAGCATGACTCTCGCGGCGAACCGCATCTCGGGGGTTAGGCTGTACAGCCTAGTCGCTATCTTCAGCCCGTGCTCCCTCCTCAAGTGTCTAAGTAGGGCCCTCTTGGTCTCAGGCTGGAACCGCGTCCAGTCCTTGACCACGATCATATCCTCAGGGTCGCGGTAGAGGACGAGTAGCTGAGGATATGAGAGGGGGAAGGGAAGCCGTGCCCTCAGCTCCCTGAGCACAGTTCCGTCCACCACCGCTTCAAGCCAGGCGCCCCTGTCGGTCACCTGGATGTCCTCGGCCTCGAGTATCTTGAGGCGGCGGGGCCTTGGGGGGCGGCCGGCTAGGCCGCCGGGCATCTCGTTCGTTACGCGTCCATCGCTCACCACGACTACTCTTTCAACGAAGTTGTTGAGGGTGGGCCTATGGGATATGCTTATGATGGTGGTGTTCCTGAGGTAGCCTAGGAGCCGCTTCATGATGGTCTCCTCAAGGTCTACGTGGACGTTGCTGGTGGCCTCGTCGAGTATCATTATCCTTGGTCTAAGGAGCGCCGCCCTCGCAAGACATATGAGCTGTTTCTGTCCGCCGGACAGCATCTTCCCGTGTTCGCCGACATCGCTGTCATAGGCTAGAGGTAGCTCGATTATGAAGCGGTGAGCGCCGCATAGCCAAGCTGCGTACATTATTGAGAAGGGGTCCGCGGCCTCACTACCGTAGGCTACGTTGAAGGCTACGCTGCCTGCGAGTAGCATCGGCTCCTGGGGTACGAGGACAACCTTACGCCTGAGGCTGGACAGCTTCACCTTCCGTAGGTCTACGCCGTCCAGCATGATAGCGCCTTTCAGGGGGTCGTAGAGCCTGACCAGTATTCGGGCCAGCGTGCTTTTGCCAGCTCCGTTAGGGCCTATGATCCCGACCACTTCTCCGGGTTCAACCCTGAAGCTGACCCCTTTAAGCACGGGTCTTCCAGGGGTGTACTCGTACCAGACGTCTACGGCCTCTATCTCACCCTTGACCTCGACGTCTACGGCGTCGGGCGCCTCTGTGACCGAGGGAGTTGCCTCCATGATCTCCTGTATCTTCTCATATGCCGCCTCAGCCTCGGTGAGCCGGGGGATGAGGCCGGTGATGCTTCTTATTGGGCCGTAGACCTGCCACATGTACGCCATGAAGGCGGTGAGGGTGCCGAGGCTAAGCTCTTTCCGAATGACCATTAGCCCGCCAGCGTAGAGTATGGCTACGGAGGTTAGGGCTAGGAGGAGGTTTAGCCAGGGGAAAACCCTGAGGCCGTACTTGGTTGCCTCAATGTTTGCGTCGTAGACCTCGTAGGCGAAGGTGTTGAAGCGTTGCTCCTCCAGCTTTTCTCTTCCAACGAGCTTGACGAGGAGAATCGAGTTTAGGAGGGAGGTGACGTAGGCTGACATGCGGGAGATCTTCCCCCACGTCTTCCTGAACAGCATCCTGGCTCTGGGCTGGTACCTTATGAGCCCCCAGGTGTAGATGGGTATGGGTATGAGCATTATGATGGATAGCCTGGGGTTTAGCGAGAAGACGACGAACAGCATGCCGGCGAGCTGCATTGTGTTGAGTATTATGGTTTCGAAGCTTGAGACCAGGAACCGCTGGATCCTGTCGACATACCCGTATATCCTAACCGTGACGTCGCCGACCCTCACGTTTTCGTAGAGCTCAACCCCTAGGTCGAGGGCCTTCTTGAATACCTTGGACCTCAGGTCTAGCGCGACCCTGCCGCTCAGCACCGCCTGGAAGTAGCTTCTGAAGACGGAGACTATGGTTGACGCTAGGTGTATCAGCGCCATCAGCAGGGCGAAGAGTGTCACGGTGGCGGCGTCCCCTTTGAGTATCCCCTGGTCTATGATGGTCCTCGTTATCAGCGGCGGCAGGAGGCCGAGCAGCGTCGCCAGTCCTGAGAGGGAGAGCGTGACAGCTAGGAGACGGGCGTGCGACACAAGCACGGAGTAGAGCTTAAGTACTCTGTAGCGTTCCACTAGGTTAAGCCAAGCCATGACGTGTTTTCTAACTTTACGTATATTTAACTTTTACCTTCTCTAACCCGGGCTAATAAAGCTTTTAACCGAGCTAAGAACCTGGTTAAAAGCTTTATACAGTGTTCACAATACGTCTCCATGATCCCTATGAGGCGACGGGTCATGTTTGCCGCTTTAGGAGTAGTGGTTGCTGCTGCAGCGGTTTTTCTAGCAATCGGATTGTCGGGAAGCGGCTTCAAAAGAGCTGGAGTGGATCCTGGGAAAGCCCCAAGGCTGGTGTTAGCCTTCTACTACGGCTGGTACGGGACGCCTGATGGGCCTACCGGCGGCTGGGTTCACTGGAACCACCCGGTGCTGGGGACTAGTCGTCGGCATAACCCTGACAGCTGGGTTTCCAGGGACAGGAGGGATATAGGGGCAGCTCACTACCCGTTGCTCGGCCCCTATGATTCACTGGACTTCTTCACGGTGGTTAGACATATAGAGTGGGCTAAGGCGGCTGGGATAGACGGCTTCATAGTGTCGTGGTGGGGGAGGGGCACGCAGTCGGATAAGGCCCTCGGAGTGGTTATGGCGGCTGCGGAGGAGCTCGGCTTCAACGTGACAGTGTACTACGAGTCGGCTGGCTTGGCGAGGGACAGGCCTGTCAAGGAGATCGTGGAGGACTTCGTATACATCCTTGAGAAGTACGGCCGTAAACCCCCGTTTCTCAAGCTTGAAGGTAAGCCCGTCATATTTGTCTACGCCGTAGGCGTCCAGTCGCCAGCCGCCTGGGCCAGCGTGTTCAGCGAGCTACGCCGCAGGGGGCTGGACGCCGTTTTCATAGGGGACACGCTGGACGCCAGCTACGCGAAGTATTTTGACGGAATACACACGTATAATCCACTGGGGTACGTGAAGGGGCTCGAGGGGCTGTTCAAGTTGAATAAGTATGAAGTACTCGCCAAGCAGATGGCCGACTACTTCTGGGCTGGCCCGGCGCATATAGCTGAGAAGGAGAAGATACTTTTCGCCGCTACAGTGCTTCCCGGCTACGATGACAGGCAGGTTAGGCATCCGGGCCAGCTGCTGGACAGACACGATGGCTACGTGTACAACATGACATGGCGGGCAGCCCTGCTCTCCGGCGCCAGATGGGTGCTTATAACGACGTGGAACGAGTGGCACGAGGGGACAGAGATTGAGCCTAGCCTTGAGTACGGCTATAAATACCTGAACCTGACCAGGCACTGGGCAGAGATCTTTAAAGAGCGCAAGGATTAAATCGATGAAGAGATAGGCAGATGCTGGGTGATACGTGTGTCGGCTAGGGAGGCTTGTAGCAGAAAAAGATTGCTGGTTCTGACCCATTCAGCCGGTTTCAGGCATAACTATCTTTCCACGGCCGTGGAGGTTGTGACTAAGCTAGGTGAGCGAAGCGGGCTTTTCGAGGCTTTCGCCACAGAGGACTGTGGAGAGGTGAACAGGGAGGAGCTGAAGAAATATGCAGCGATGATGTTCATGACTACGGGTGAGTTGCCGATGAGCGACGACCAGAAGCGGGCTCTCATCGAGTTCGTCCACAAAGGTGGCGGCTTTATAGGCGTGCATAACGCCACTGACACGTTCTATAAGTTCCCCGAGTACGGCGAGATGCTTGGGGGTTACTTTAACGGGCACCCGTGGACCCAGGAGATAGTGGCTGTGGTGGAGGACCGGAGCCACCCCTCTACCAGACATCTGCCCGAGAGGTTTAGGGCCAGGGAGGAGGTGTACACCTTCAGGGACTGGAGTAGGGAGAGGACTCACGTCCTCATAAGCCTAGACGTCTCATCAGTCGACCTAAGCAAGGGAAACAGGGAGGATAACG
>CAYSTQ010000189.1:0-4207 GCA_964433855.1 uncultured Thermoproteales archaeon | reverse complement strand
CGCCTGCGCTATATACAGCGAGTCGTAAAACGTCACCCCATGCTCTAACGCTATCCGCAGCGCCGCCTGAACATAACCAGCCTCAGGCTCTAGGGCTATCACCCCTGTATCTACAAGTTTTAAAAACGCCTGGTAGAGCTTTACCGCTTTAACCTATCTATAGCCCCTTTCAGCCAGCAGTGCCTCCACAGAGCGTTACCAATCTCCTTCACAACATGATCCATGGAACATAAAGGCCTCCTATCCCTGACGAACACCCCTATTCTATCCCAATCCTCCTCATGCAGGACATACTTTGCAAGGGCCGAAGCGTCAACCACTATCACGGGCCTCTCTCACATACCCTGACACAGACCCCTTAGGCGATACAGGGATGCTTTTTACTAGCTCCTTGAGCTCCTCCACCGCTCTCAACTGTTCATACTCCTTCACGCGCCTTTCAATAAATCCCCGGACCTCATCGCTCCAATTAACGAGTCCACGCAGCTCATCCATCTTCTTCAGCTCCTTCGACACGCGAAACGAGACCATAACACTCAACTTCCGGCCCCACGTAATACAATACTGCAAGACATATTTAATCTTGGTTCGTAACACAGTAAGCATAGCCTCTTCAGGCGTGAGAAAATACCACAGCAAAACACGTGGATGGATAATTAGTTTAGATCCTCCATTTTTCCATATGTCCTGTTCATGGCTGATCAGCCGCTTACCTGTTTAGCGTGTTCGCGCAGGCGGCGTAACCGCAGGTATATGAACGCCGCCGTGCTCGAGGCCACGGCCACGGTGAACAGAACATATGGGTTCACGACGAAAGAAACCGTTTCAGCGATCACGTCGCTAGGCCCAAGGTCGACATTAGTGCTCTCCAGCTCCAGGGAAAACACCTCGGCAACACCGAGCGAATACAGGACAGCGTCGTAGCTCACCAGAGTTCCAAGCACAAGTATCCCAGTATCCTCCTCGTAGACCAGAGGAATCCCGGTATCCTCCGGGTAAACAATCACGCACCTCTGGAAACCATACCTAGGCATACGGTAGGCTACAACCTTCCCAACCACTGCGAAGCCAGCAGTGCTCCCAAGGCTGTACAGTTTAAACCTCTCGTTGACAGGCGGCCGCTCAGGCATGAACAGATAGGTCAACCCTAAACACCGGTTCTCCTCATCGAACACCATCCTGCTTGAAAAATCTATAGACACCTTCGTCCTCAGGGAGATAGTTCCCGTGTAGGAGCCTAGCACGGCCAGGAATTCAGCGCGGCCGCCACTAACGGAGACACACCTCAGGTAAAGGAAACCCTCAAACGGAATAACCGTGCCGTTCACAAACCTTACCGAGGGCTCCACATCGTACCTAATAAAGCGGCTTTTTAGGATCCACGAGTTACTAGCCGGAAAAACCGTCTCGCTGAGTAGCAAAGCTGTAAACGCTGCAAGAAGGACAATGATCTTTACACCAGCTATTTTCCTGACTTGGAAATTATCACGTTGATCCATCAATTACCTACACCAGTACATATATATTTGTTTAAGACCCGAATAAAAACTTGTTTTAAGAAGAAACGGAGAGACTACGTATGGATAAAGTTATCGAGACGAGGTCTCTCTGTAAGAGGTTTGGCGGGATAACCGCCCTTAGATCCATCGACATGGACGTGCCGCCAGGTGTTTCAGGCCTTATAGGGCCTAATGGGGCCGGGAAAACAACCACTATAAACATCCTCATAGGGCTGGTGAAGCCGACATCCGGGGAAGCCCGCGTCCTAGGCCTAGACTCCCTAAGGCAGTCCTACGAGATAAGGAGGAGGGTAGGCGTCCTCCACGAAAATCAGTTCATACCAGGGGACTACGGGGCGTACAGATACCTCCTACACGTCGCCAAGCTAAAAAGGCTACCCAGCCCACGGACACACGTGGACCAGGCGCTCAAGGCCGTCGACCTGAGAAACGTCAGGGATAGACCTGTAAAGTCCTTCTCCGCAGGCATGCTGCAGAGGCTTAGGCTGGCCCAGGCCCTTATCGGCTACCCCGAACTAGTGATCCTGGACGAGCCCACCGCCAACCTAGACCCCCTCGCCAGGATAAGCTTCGTCGAGCTCGTGGACAGGCTGCACAGGGAGAAAGGCGTAAGCTTCCTGATCTCGAGCCACATACTTCCAGAGCTGGAGAAGGTCTGCAGCTACGTGGTCATAGTAAACAGGGGCGTCACGCTCGACCAGGGACCCCTGCCCAGTTTAAAGGACAAGTACTTCCCCCGAACCTACAAGATCATCTGCTCAAACCCCGGCCTGCTATCGGGAAAACTTGAGCAGTCGCCCGCGGTCAAGGAGGTCAGAACAGCGGGGAATGCCCTCTACGTCGTAGCCGGAGACTACGACGCCTTCATAAGGGAGCTTAACGAGGCCGTCTCGGCGCTCAACATAGCGCTCTACTCGCTGGAGCCCATAACCCCGAGCCTGGAAGACCTCTTCAGGAAGCTGGTGGGTGGCTAACATGCTTGGGGCCCTGACGGTGTACGAGTACGAGAGGCACTGGTCGACAATAGTGCTAGTGGCGCTCACAGTCCTGACCCTGGTCTACTGCCTAGAATACCCCGTAAACGCCGCCATGGAAGACCTGTTGTTCAGCTTCTCCCGTATGGCCTCCCGGTGGTCCCTGGTAAGGATGTTCATCATCCTCGTCTCCGTCCTCGGCTTAGTGGCCAGGAGCATATCCCTGGGCGAGGTGAAAGCCCTCCTCACGCTACCTGTAAGGAGAAGAGACCTGTTCCTCGTCAAATACGTCTTCGGCCTAGCCGTCCTCTCGGCGGCGTTCACGATACCGTTCATGCTCGTCTTCTACAGGTTCCTAAGCGCTCCGCTCGCCCAGCTGATAGCCCTGTACCTGGTTGAAACAGCTTTCTCCTGGTCGGCCGCATTCCTGCTAGCGCTGACTCTTACGAACCCGGTGGCGTCCTTCCTGGCCAGCGGCATCCTTCTCCTATCCCTTGACGTTGCCGGCTCGGTCTCCAGTGACAACGTCCTCCAATGCCTTAACAGCTATCGGTACTACGAGGGTTTAGCCAGGGCTCTAGTCTTTAAGCAGGAGGGTTTGCAGCCGCCCCCTGCCGCAACGGCCGCCCTGAAGCCTCCCTGACGGTTGCGGCCATTAAAGCCGTCCTTGTCCTAGCCTTCTCCGCGGCGTCCTACCTCCTGTTCTCCCGGAAAGACTTTGACTAGGTGGCGCCTATGAGGGCTGAGTTGTCCCTGTCCCTGGCCCTGTTCCTCCTGGGGCTTAGCCTGACCGCTGCCTTCTACATCAGATCCACGCAGCCTGTCCAAACCTGGGGTAAAATCAGGGTCTGGCAAAAACCGTATACCGTGGGTCAGACCTACGTTACGTGCGGCACCATAGTCCTCCGGTTCACCTCCGAGAAGGGGCTCTTCAACCTATACCTGCTTAAGGGCAGGGCCGTTAAGGCTTATCAGGAGAATAAGACTCTAAAATCCTTCATGAAGTTTATCAACACGAGCAGAGTGGACGTCAGGGTTGAGGCCTCAGGCTATGAGCCGATAATGTATCTTCTGGAGCCCAGCGGCCCCTTCGAAATCCTCTACCGGGAAGCAGTGTATCTGAGGGAGTGGGGCTGGCTGCAGCTAGGCGTCGTCCTAATAGTGACTGGCGCCGCGCTAAGCATATTCGCTGCGAAGGGACGGCTCGCAGGTGGTTAACTGGCTTCTAACCAGTTACCAGACTTTTTAGCCCGTCCTTCTCATGTTTCACCTGGGGCCCTTAGCCCGTTTCCAGCCTTTTTAACCGCATGGTTTTTAAAGGGGCTTCAAGCCATTATCCGCCGTGCGTCCCCATGAGGGTTGAACCGGCCTCAAGGGTTTGGCGGCTTAACCACGCGATAAGGGAGCTGGTGCCCCTGGCCAGGAGGCTTGAGGCCGAGGGCGCCAGGATACTGTACCTGAACCTCGGAGACCCCCTTAAATACGACTTCGAAACCCCTAGGCACGTCAGGGAGGCCCTAGCGGCGGCCGCCGAGGACGGCTACAACCACTACTCCCCGTCGGAGGGAGACCCCGGGCTGAGGGAGGCGATAGCTGAACGGGAAAGCCGCGTGAAGGGCGTCAAGATAGAGCCCGGGGACGTGATAGTGACGCAAGGCGTGGCCGAAGCCATAGGGCTCACCATGGCGGCCCTCCTAAACCCCGGGGACGAGA
>CAYSTQ010000188.1:0-4234 GCA_964433855.1 uncultured Thermoproteales archaeon | reverse complement strand
AGTATGAACAAGGCTGACGCCACGGCCATGTACAGGTAAGGGGTGGCACGCATAAGTGAAACAAGATATCTCCTAGAAACCGGAGCGTCTTCCTGAGCCACGTATTTCAGCTTAACCGCCCAGCTGAGGCCCGGTAGTAGACGGGATGATAGAGAGCCGCCAGTGTGTCTGATTATCTCCACCTCAGCCAGCTCGATATCTCCATCTCTTATCCACGCCGTAGTCCGGCGGCCGAACGCTAAGCCTGCCTCGGCTATAAGCGGCTCGGCGAAGGCTGAGAGGAGAAAAATCGGAAAGCTCATAAGCACCGCGCTGGCGACAAGGTCTATTATCCAGTTTAACACCAGCATGTCTAGGAAAGCCACGTTGAGTCTAGCCTCGATGTCCTCAGCATGTTTATTTGCATCGCTATTTGCGTAGGCGGCCTCAAGGCTGGAGGCGAGCCTGCGTCTAAACCTCCGGGCTAAACCCGTATAGTACTCTATGTAGGCGTAGTTTAGCCATGATAAAGCTTTGAAAGACAGGAATAGAGCTACGAGAAGCCACTCAGTTGCGGCCGCCATAATATATTAAGTATTTTACGTGTTGATAACGCTTACGCAGGCCCTAGGCCACACCACCGCAACCCGCGGAGCCGCATCCTGTTTAGCCTACATCTTCTCCGGGGCCCTTATCCCGAGTATGGTTAGGGCATTCGCGAGGGTTGTAGCTACGGCGTGTACAAGGGCTAGCCTAGCCCTTCTCAGCTCCGCGGTTTCAGCCGAGAGTACCGGCACGCTGTCGTAATACGAGTTGAACTTTAGCGCCAGCTCATTAGCGAACCCGGCTATCACGTCCACCCGCATCTCGTCGGCAGCGTACGCCACCGTCTCAGGGAACTCCCCCACCATTTCAACCAAGCTTTTCTCCATCGGGTGCTTTAGCAGGGAGATGTCGACCTTAGCATCAAGCGGTGATTCAACACCGCTCTTAAATATTATGCTTCTAGCACGCGTGTAGGCGTACTGTATGAAGGGACCACTGTTCT
Organism: uncultured Thermoproteales archaeon; assembly: GCA_964433855.1. Taxonomy (GTDB): domain Archaea; phylum Thermoproteota; class Thermoprotei; order Thermofilales; family CAYSTQ01; genus CAYSTQ01. The sequence goes on along the minus strand of CAYSTQ010000188.1, from coordinate 3,207 downwards.
GGGAGAAGTCAAGCACTTTGCTCCATCTGAACGAAACCGGCTTGCTCGGAGACACCGCCAGAAACGCGAACCTGACAGCGCCAACTCCTACAGTCTCAGCTATTCTCCGTTTCTCCTCCTCCGGCAAATGAGGAGACTTGCTGCACACCTCGCTGTAAGCCCTGTTAACGGCTTCATCAAGCAATTCATCCACCGTGACATAGACGCCTCGTCTACCGGACATTTTCCTGCCCTCAATATTCACAATTTCATACGAGTAGTGAACGAGGTTTGCGGCCTCCCTGACATGGCCTAGTACATGTAGAGCTATACGTATCTGGAGCTGGGCCAAGCTCTGCTGAGCTCCTATAACGTTAACAACCCTGTCAGCATGCCTGAACTTCCAGAGCGTATAAGCTATATCCCTCGTCGTGTAAAGAGTCGTGCCATCCGACCGGACAAGCGTCAGATCAGGCACCTCGTATCCTTCAGGTATGTTAAGCCTCTCCCTAAGCCCGAGGTCTTCCACAGCTTTCCCAGCCTTAAACATGAGAGCTCCATCTACGCGCTCAACGTAGCCCGTCTCTCTCAACCGGTCAAGTATCTCGGCTGTGAAGCCGTTCCATACGGTTAGCTCGCTCTCCCAGTCCCAGCTGTCGAAAAACACATCCAGCCTTGAAAGCGTCTGTTTAAACCCCTCTATACACGCCTGACAAAGATTCCTTATAAGCCTAACAGCTGAAAGTTCACCTCGCTCATAGTCCCTGTTCAGCTTAACTATCTCAGCAGTCGGGTCAGGCGAGGACTCCACGGCCTTAAGCAGAGTCTCGAAAACCTCTGGGTACCGCTCCTTGAGCCTGGCGGCCACCCCCATCCACTCGTCTATCTCTCTGAGCAGCCGTCTAGCCGTCTCCGGATCACCGTCTCTGACTTGCTCATACCTGTTCCTGAGGTTCACGATGGTGGCTAATGCATTAACCGCCGAATATATTACGCCTACCCAGTGATCAACCTTGCCCTGGGGTCGCCGGGACTTCAAACACCTATAGCCATAGGCGGCATACGCCACCTGGAGTCCAACGTCGTTAATGTAGAAGTGCGTCGTGACGTCGTGACCCCTGAGCTTGAGAAGACGCGCCAGTGAATCACCGAGAAGAGCGTTTCTGAGATGGCCCACATGGAGAGGCTTTATCGGGTTGGCGCTTGTATGCTCAACCAGTATCCTGAGCTTGTCGCAGGCCGGATTATAGCCATATCTCTCCCTCAGCCTAGCCACAGTCTCCAGAACCAGCGACGCATACCTGTCCCAGTCCACGTAAGCGTTGAGGAAGCCTCGGACGGCGACAAGCCTTTCGACGAGGCCACGCGGCCTCGCTTCAGCGGCTACACGCTCAGCTACTTCAACAGGCGACCGGCCTAACTCGCGTGCCAGCTGGTGCATCGGGAGGCTGGCGAACCCGTATCCTTCAGGGGGCTTACTAAACCTTAATGGGTCGGGAAGAGAAACCCCGGCTCTCGCCGCGGCCTCGACAACCACCGCCTCCACTTCCCTAAGGGCCTTGCCGCGCGGACTGTATACCGGCATCAGACGGATACAACCTCCTTTAATTTAACATGTTCAAACAGGGTCTATGGATTCTTCACATGCACAACCTTAAATATTTCGCCACCGTGTTTCTCAGCGGGCAGTAAGGTTTAAGTATAGTTAAGAGAGACTGTGTCTAGAGGGCCCGTGGCTCAGCCAGGACTAGAGCGGCGGCCTGCGGCGTCCACCGGAGGACGCGGAGAGCCGTAGGTCCCGGGTTCAAATCCCGGCGGGCCCGCCACATTGTCAATAGATACTTTACTATAAAGCTAGTAATCCCTATACTTCTTTCCTAATGAATTGTATTAGGTGCTGGTCTAGCCCTCACGTCTATATTAGAGAACCATGAATGATCCCAGTTCTTCCAGTTAATATCGAGGTTGTTAATCAGCCTACGTTTTAGCTGTTCGAAGAGCCTATTCCTTAGATCTCTAACTAAAAAATCCTGTTATCTCTCCTTACCTGAAACTCGCAACATTTGTTGGCTGCAGCTATACATTTAATTTCGTCAGCATAAACATTCTCTCCGAATATTCCGCCTAGGAACCCGGCTATCATCCCTCTTACGAAGTGGCTTGCTGGCTTGCCTGAGCCCTTGAAGAGCTCGCACTCGAAACAGTCCCAGACCCTAACTGTTGCGGAACGTCTCTTAAGGTCGAGCTCAATTCTAGCTGTCCCAAATCCGACCTGTTTGAATATCTCCTGGCCTAACACAGCTGTCATAGCCGGATCCCCCTCTGTTATCTGACTTAATTCCTCATATACGTCCCGGCCTATTTCGAGACCAGCGTGGTAAAGTACGGCCATGAAGCTTGCTCCCATCTTCTTTCTAAGATTCTTAAGAAGCGCCCTGTACACTGTGCTTCTGAGTATGACAGCTCTTCTTCCTGACATAGTTAAGCGTGAAAATTCATTGTCAATGGTTATTCCTTTAAAAAGTGGCCCTATTAAAGAAACATTGTTTAAACACTCCATGTTTTTAAGCTCCTTAATAAGCTCCTCCTCTTTCAATCGGTCGATTCCTGTGAGATCTGCGAATATTGAGGCCTCTATTGGCTTATCCGGTTTGGGCCTGGACAGTTTAAAGTTCACTATAGAGACCCCTTTCTTAGCGAATATCTTCAGCGTTTTGGACAGTACGCCCGGCTTGTTAAGGCATTCGGCTGAAAAAATAACATGAAAACAAACCACATATTTGCCGGGCATATATATGAAACGACCAAGCTCGTAAGGGCTATCCATTTAAACACCCTGGAAACATTCAATTATTTTTCATTTCTCTAGCCTATAAGGATTTATTTTAAACAAATATGCTTCACTTAGACTGCAAAGTAAAGCATTTGATTTAAACATATGAAAACCATTTTTACTTTTTCTCGTACTGCGACAGTATCTCGTTAAAAACCTCGCGGTAAACCCGTTAAAACACAGTTTACACATTGATGACACAGTTGTCGTGACAATGAACTCCGAGTTCTAGATTGTTGATCATAGTCGCCAGGAGTTAGTGTCTAACGGCATTTTAAATAGGCCTCTAGTAAAGCTGGAGTATTTTAGCGGCGTTTTCCCCAAGTATCTTCTCCTTGTCCTGGTCTTCAAGCTCTGAAAGCCTAACCTTTAAAAGGGCTGTCTCCGGATACTGG
>CAYSTQ010000187.1:0-4237 GCA_964433855.1 uncultured Thermoproteales archaeon | reverse complement strand
ATATCGCATGTCAAACTTTCTTCCGCTTCGCTCAAGTAAACCTCTTCGGTAGAACCTTAGGAGGTATGTTGAAACTACTCGTAGATCTACGTTGTATCCTTCTTCGGCTAAGACGTCTCTTAGTTCGCGGCTTGTAAATGAGGTGTTGGGACCGAACTTCGCATAGATTGTTTCCCAGATGATGTCCGAGAGAGTATCACCGTGTTCACGGCTGGTTTCCTCTTTCCGTGAGGATAGACTGTTTAGAAACTCGATTATTTTACGTAGGTGGGCCTCAGATATTCTGCGGCTCTCCAAGGTAATTGATATTTTACTGCCGTCTGGCATGCGGTCTTCTATCTTGATGCGGGGGGCCATTATACATCGAATCTAAACGTTGAGTAATTTCCCTATAAAGCTATTCTACAAATAAGAGGAAATACATCGGTTGAGAAGTTGTATTTCTTCTGTTTGCCAATTTATTAGGAATTGTTCCATTTAATTAATGGAAAAGAGAAGAAACAACAGATGAAAAATGGGAAATAAGCTGATATGTCTCCGTTTACTTTTCTCCAGTGGAAATAAAGGGGTCAACATGATTCATCAGTGGATTTCTTCCAGGTATCTTGTCATCGCCTCATCATATATATGTGTTGAAAAGGAGGTGTTGATGATTGTAGGGCGGCACCCCTTTATTTCCATTGGAAATGGTTTATTTCAGATTTTTAATTCAGTATAGTAAGTAATAATAAGTAACTGTTAACTACGAATAATGGTTTCCAGTAGAAGTAAAGGGGTGGAGTGGTTTAAAGATAAATTCATCTAGGAGGTAGTAAAGACATCTTGAGAATAGGAGGGCTGATGGTTGCTGTCAAAAAATCTTGAAACTATGGTGATTCCAAGAAAGATAATCTTTGGTCCTAAGGCAACGGCTAAGCTTCCAGAGACGTGTCGATCTATGGGATTTGAAAGGTTGGTGGTTGTTAGTGGTCCTACATATACGGCTGAGATAGCCCGTAGGTATGTCGTTAAGCCATTGCTGGACGAGGGCTTCTCTGTTGAGAGTCTTGTTTTCTCAAGGGATGGGTCGGTTGTTGACCAGATTCTGGGTATGAAGAGAAGGGTTGGCCGTGTTAAAGGACAGGTTATGGTCGCGGTTGGGGGCGGCAGTGTCGTAGATGCTGTTAAGGCAGCGGCTTCACTTTCAGGGGTTTCATATATATCGGTTCCGACAAGTGCTGCTAATGATGGGATAGCTTCGCCTGCTACGGCGTATCTTCTCCGTGTTGAGGTTAGGGAAAAACTGGGTGTTAGTCTTAGCGTTGAAGCTCCTGTGGCCGTGGTTGCTGACACTGAAATTATTTCAAGAGCGCCTTATCGCACTATAGCTTCTGGCTGTGGTGATTTATTGGCTAAATTTGTAGCTATTAAGGATTGGCAGTTGGCCTCTAAACTGCGAGGGGAGGACTATAGTGAGTATGCCGCCTCGCTCGCGTTGATGAGTGCTAATCTAATAGTTGAGAAGGCTAAGTATATAAAACAGGGTCTTGAGGAGAGCGTGAGGATAGTTGTTAAGGCGTTGATAGGTAGTGGTGTTGCTATGAGTATCGCGGGCAGTAGTCGTCCAGCTTCAGGTAGTGAACATATGTTTAGCCATGCGTTGGATTATCTCTCTAGGGTTAAGGGGTTTAGAAATGCTCCTCACGGCCTTCAGGTCGGTGTTGGGGCTATAATGATGATGTGGCTTCATGGAGGTGATTGGGAGCTTATAAGGGATACCTTGAAGGTTATCGGGGCTCCGACCAATGCTTATGAGCTGGGAATAGATCCTAAATATGTTATAGAGGCTTTAACGTTAGCCCATAGGATAAGGAATAGATACACTATTTTGGGGACTCAGGGGCTTACCCGGGAAGCGGCTGTGAGGATGGCTAAGGAGACAGGAGTTATTTAAATGTATTTAATAATAAGGTGCTTGATTATCATGTCGATATAAATTCATCATTCGGACGTTTTAATGTATGCAGCCGGGCAGTGTGTCCTTTAAGTTTTATCAGCCGACTCAAATAGTGTTTGGTGAAGGCGTGTTTAACGAGTTGGGTGATTATGTTGCTGGGTTTGGGAGGCGGTGTCTCCTTGTTACGGGAAGGTATTTTGCATTGAAGTATGGATATGTTGATAAGATAAAGGACATGTTGGGAAGACATGGTATTGACGCTGCTCATTTTGGGCTTGTGGAACCGAACCCTTCCTATGAAACTGTGAAAAAAGGAGTGAAGGTAGCGTGTAATTTTGATATTGATTTCGTAGTTGCGTTCGGAGGGGGGAGTGTTATAGACGCCGGTAAAGCGATAGCTCTTTTAGCTACGTTAGGCGGTGACGTTGAGGATTATCTCTATCCTAAGACTGTGGATGGATACGAGATTATGCCTGTTGTAGCGGTGCCGACGACCTGTGGAACGGGTAGTGAGGTTACTAAGTATTCTTTATTGACCGATGTTAAGGCTGGGAAGAAACGGGTGATAGCCGGGTCCTCCATAATACCTAGGTTATCTGTGTTGGACCCTGATCTTTTGGAGACTCTTCCCAGTGAAATGGTTGCCTATACGGGGTTCGACGCTTTGTCGCATGCCTTGGAGTCATATTTCTCGTGTTCAAGTACACTTATCTCGGATATGTTTGCTGTGGAGAGTATTAAGACTGCGCTACGTAGTTTAGAGAACGCTTATAGAGGGGATAGGAGAGCTAAGGCTAGGATGCTTTACGCTAGCATGCTTGCCGGTATGGCTATAAATATAACTGGTACAATCCTAGTTCACGCCCTAGGGTATCCCTTAACAACGAAGTATGGCGTTCATCATGGCTTGGCTAACGCAGTGTTTCTGGCTGAGGTTTTGAAATATATTCTTCCAACGGTTAAGGGGAGGGCTGAGGAATTATGTAGTGAGCTAGGTTTTTCAAATTGGAGGGAGCTGGTTGAGAGAATAGTTATTCTTCAAGATAAGGTTGGCGTTCCCAGCAGGCTTAGCAGTTTAGGCATTAAAGCGTTTCCCGAGGAAATAGCGAGGGAAGCACTGTCTTATAGTAGAAATATAGAAAATAGTCCTGTTAAACCAGGGTTAGAGGAGCTAGTGGAAATATGCCGAAGGGCCCTTTGAATACTTCTCTGACTGGTGTAAATGTGAGGAATAGAAATAGATACAAGGTGAATTACTGGGAGGATCCAGTGGTTAAAGAGCTGGTTTGTGACATAGTTAGGACACTGGGTCTAGAGTATATAGACATGGATAGGCTGTATTGTTTCAGAAGTAGGGGAAGTAGAAGTAAGGTGTATGCAAGAATTTATGGTTTACCTAGGATTCTTCAGAAGGCTTTGCGGACAGCGGCCATGTACGTGATTGAGATAGTTTCTGAAAATTTTGATAGGCTTAGCGAAGAGGAGAGGCTGAAGGTTTTAATACATGAGTTGCTCCATATACCGTATACTTTTAGTGGGGCGTTAAGGCCGCATAATTCGAAATTGGATGACGAAGTGGTAGAGGAATTGTATAGGAGTTACAAGTCGAGGAAATCTGGCAATATTTAAATCTGTCTTATTAACCCGGTATAATTGAGGGGATTTTTATGTTTAGAGACCTTAGGTATCAGAAAGTCCTTAGGAACAAGGAGGAGTTGCTGAAACATTTAGAGGTTTTCCAGTTAAAGCCCAAGTTTTCAGCTGGGATATGGTATTTTTCACCTGCCGCCAGTAGGTTCCATGAAAAATACCGTGAAGAATTGTCTATAGAGGAAAGGCTGCGGCAAGTTTACGAGATGTATGATGAAAAGATTGTTGGCAGCGACTTCCGTTTGGAGGCTCATTATCCCAACGAGATAAATTGGGATAATATTGATGAGTATAAGCGACTTGCGAAGGAGACAGGTATTAAGGTGATAAGCGTTGTGCCAAACCTATTTTATGAAAGAATTTTCGAGTTTGGCTCCTTATCTAACCCTGACCCAGAGATAAGAAGGCTGGCTATACAGCGTACTATTGAAACCCTGCGTATAAACAAGGAGTTAGATACTCATTTTGCTATAATATGGCCCGGTATAGATGGTTATGAAAACCCATTTGAAGTTGATTTCTACGCTATGTGGCACAGGTTTGAAACCGGCTTAGCTGAAGCCATGGATGCTGTCCCGGGGGTTAGGGTGGCGTTAGAGCCTAAACCGTACGAGCCTAGGGGCAATAACATCTATAGGAATACTGCTAATG
>CAYSTQ010000186.1:0-4267 GCA_964433855.1 uncultured Thermoproteales archaeon | reverse complement strand
AACCATCAACGCCAGGCTGTACGCCCTCTTCATGGGAGTTCTGAAGAGCAAGCATATGCCGAAGGAGGAGAAGCTTAAATCAATAGAGCTGATAAACGCCTTCAGGGAAAAGCTCGGATGGAAACCCTACAGGCTTAAGCGCCCGATCCAGTAACACGTTTTCCACCCCACGAGTAGATAAATGTGCAATCGTTATAATTGGATTAAGTGCCGTTTAGAACCGTCGACGCCTCATCTCTTACAGTTGCCAGCCTTAACCACGGCAATTAAGTAAATGGCTATGTTGACTTTTCCCCGATAGCTTGAAACCGGCTTGTCGATGTTGTATGCATTCAACTATGTATGTCATGGCACCGTTAAATGGACATGCGACGAACCAGTAATCAGGATCTCCACGATTAGGTCTTTCTCGCTGGTTTTTACATTGATGCTGGCTTTACTTCCTGTAGTAAGCTCTAGTATTCTTTCCCAGTAGCCTTTAAGGAAGAACTCTAACGCCTTTACGGCTTCACCGGTTACGCCTTTTCTATTGGCGGTAAACACGGCGGAGTTCTCGTCAAGCACGACCTTTTTACACCGGTTTCGTGTTCGAACATGGAGGTTAAGGCCTTCATATCCCCCTTGCTAGCCTGGTACAGTCTGTCGGCGTAAGACCTCCCCATGTTGTACGCGACTGCATATCTAACGTTTCCTTTGAATAGCGATAATATGTCAAGGTAAGTTAGCAGGTTTACAGACGCTAGATCCCTACGTAAAAAGCCCAGAACCGTTTTCTGAAACCTGTTAAGAGCCAACGCGTAATACGCGAGGGAAATGCTGAGAAGGGTTAGAACCCCTAGGTTTGTATCATGTTCCACGTGAGGCAGAATCCCCGCATAGTATGCTATGTGCACGGCAGAGTTGATGAATACAGCTATTGACAACACGCCCATCCAAAGCCAGAACGAGCTCAAAGCTAGACTTGCCCTTTCCCTGTACCGTAGCAGGGAGTAGGCTGTGGTGAACGCCGATGCTACTAAGATGGATGCGTGTACCGCCTCATGAACTATATCAGGTATCATGGTAATCCTAATCACACAATATAACAGTCTTTATAAATCGTTTTCGCGAGAATGTTCGGGATACTTGGGGGAAGCATACCGTTCAGTGCTCTACGGCGAGGACTAACGGCCTAAATTAGCCGCGTGGCCACACTCGTCATAATAGTGTATAGCGACTGAATACCTGTGTTTGATGCCCGCATAGGATCTCTTCCCGGTCGTAAGGTAGAGTATATTGTCTAAAAGCAAAATTTATATAATATGTTTGTAAAAATATAAATATGGAAAAGCTTATACTTTTCCATGAGAAGAATTTTAAAGAAACTTTAAGTGTTTTAATGGTTTCATTAACACTAATATCACTTAGTTATATGGCTATTTTATTGAGGGCTCAGTACCAGTTCTACGACGAAGATACTGCGGTTGACGACATCTCAGATAGTTACGGGAACTACGCTTGGTTTAAGGCTTTAGCTCGTGGATACTATTGCTTAGGCGACCCCTATTATAGGAAGGGAGATGCTATGGTTGCAAGAGGGTATGAGCAAGGCGATGTAGGATACATAGAGTGGGCAGATGTTCTATGGTATGATCTCTGGATCGAACATATTGAAGGAGTATACTGGAAAAATGGATATACTTATGGTGATTATTATGGTATTACCTACGAGTATCCGCCAGGCTATGGTGATCCGATAGTAAAGATGGTTCACGCAGAGGGAGATACTAGTGTTAAAATATATTCTCCTGACGACCTCCCGATAATTCCTTTAGGTGGTATAGCTGAGGTGAGGAAAGGATGATTCTTAAGGCCATCACGAGAACGAGGAAGCTGGTGAAGCTGAGGAAGCGGCCCGCTACGATCCTGCTAATAGTATTGTTCATCTCGGGCTTGACCACCGTTATCGCTAGTAAATCGAGAAGCGGGCTTTATGTCAGCGAAGGAATGCGGTTAAGATATTGCTTGGGAGAGGGCCTCAGCGTGTTCTTTGTTAATGGGACTCATAAGTACATCAAGGCTGATGATTCCTGGATAGATATAGACGTCATAAGGTTTGAGGAGGGAAGAGCCCTCGTTAACATAAGCCTTTATTTTGAGGCTGATGGAGCCTTGCACAGGATTAGCGGGAGTGCCTATGTAGACGTTAAAAACGGGGACGTTTACCTGTTGAATGGAACCAGGGTCGGGACTACTGGAATATGGGTTCCGCTGAACTTGCTATATACGGGCTCTAAAATAGCGTTGCCTAGGTCTATGGGGTATAGGGCTGGGAGAGCGATACTGGTCTACTCCCCGTCATATTACCAGAGCCTGGAGAGGTACGCCTTAAAACGGTTAGGGAAGATGGTTTCCTACGGGCCGGTGTACAAGCTAAGGTCCGACCCAACTGATGAAGAGGCTTACTATGTTCGGATACTGGAATTCAAGAAATTTTATGAGCTGGTGAAAAGGGGGATTACCAATGGAACTCTGGGTGAAGCCAATAAAACGGTAATCGGCGTCACGAGGCTAGAGGCGGCCGGGGAATCCTTTAGAGCAACTATGTGGAGGGCTATCAACATAACTAGGAAGGATGGTAGGCTGGAATTCATCTTAGTAATCGAATGGGTATCCTTGACCGGGGCTAGGCTAAAGGAGTATATTGGGATCAACGGGCCTGAAGGATATGCTTATACTCGCATACTTAAAACAGGGTATGGGCCTCCGATAGGGGTATATCATGCCGTCACGGGGATCGCTGTACGGTGCCACTTCTACTCAGAACCCTTGCTGATCCCGTTAGGGATAGGAAGATTAATAGGGTCAGGATTACTCGACCCAACCGGGTCTAGACTGCCTAAAGTTACGGGCTTTGAGACCGCATTTTATGGCTATGGAGGCCTCGCAGGAGCCGTCTTAATGGCCCCCATGACGATAAAGCTGTTGATTGCTTCACTAAACGAATTCGACAAGTTTTTAAGGAAAAAAGCTGGGAGAGCAGTTAGGTTCCTCGAGAGCTTAAGGTACCCGTATCCATCTGAACAACACGGATGATTTAGCTTAGGCCTTTCCTGGCTTCAGACTGATAAAGGCTTCTTCAACCCAGTTAAAGGTATTATTTTTCCTGCGAAGGTTTCGTAGGGCTGATGTTCGCAGATCTGATTCCTACTTGTGGAGCGGGTAGGGATGGCTCTGTACCTGTCGGGCATTTCCTTTAGACGCTCAGTATCTAAATCTGTTTAACAGGTGCTATATCGTGCTCGTAGTCTACGTTGCCGGGTGGAAGCTTGGAAGAAATATACTTTGAAAATTTAAAATGGATTTTTGAGGCCGGATAAGAACCTATGCGGTTTGCTGGCCGCCTATTACGGCTACTCCCTCTACTCTGATCCTGGGCACTACTAGGCTGTCTACGTTCCTGGCCTCTTTTCCTAGGGCGGTGATCGAGTTTAGGAACTCGTAGAGGTTTCCGGACACCATGCATTCCCTGACCGGATAGGCGAGCTCGCCGTTCTCTATCAGCCATGACTGCTTGGCCGTGCCCGAGACTACGCCATCCTGGAAGCTGATCCTACCCGAGAAGCGGCCTACTAGCAGGCCCCTGTCCACGTCCTCGATCATCTCCTCCAGGTTGAAGTCGCCGGGTTTCACGACAGTGTTGGAGGGGGCTACGGAGAGCAGGGAGACGGCGTTGCCCGTGGGCTCGTGGCCCAGCGCCCTGGCCGTAAAGGTGTTATGTATATAGGTTTTGAGAACTCCTTTCTCCACCACGACGGTTCTCTGCCTCGGGGAGCCTTCAGCGTCGAAGCGGGAGGTGTTCACGCCGCCGGGAAGCAGGCCGTCGTCCACCACTGTGACCTCGTCAACCGTCACGGTGTCGCCGAGCCTGTCTCTAAGCGGGCTGCTGCCCCGCCGCACCATGTCGCCGTTGTAGGCGCTGGCTAGGGCTGAGAAGATCATGGCTGAGACGTGGAAGTCCATGATTACAGGGCCCTTGAAGGAAGGGGCTTGCTTCGCCCGCAGGGATTCGACGGCCTTCCTGGCGGCCTCCCTGCCGACCTCCTCGACATCCATGTTGAGGCTGCGCTTAACCACGTCCTCGAACGCGAAGCTACCGGTTTCCCCGGCCTCCTTGGCGACCGCTATTAGCTGCGCTGAGGCCAGCGTCCCCTCGTCGACTCCCTCGATGCCGTTGCTGTTGGCCACCGCCACCCTGTTGACCTCGGTCTCAACGATGCCGCCCATT
>CAYSTQ010000185.1:0-4273 GCA_964433855.1 uncultured Thermoproteales archaeon | reverse complement strand
GCATGTGGGGGTCCCAGTAGTGTACAAAGAGGAAGAACTCCTCATACGCATGGTTTTTAATCCATGGTATTAGCCTCCGGTTCACCTCGTCCCCTATCACATGGTGATGTACCCATCTCGAGCTTCTAGTCACGTTTACATAGTACTCGTATCCTCTAACGAAATGTTTTGGGTGGGATCTGAAATTCATTAGGTTGTCGAAGGCCGCTGTCGTGTACCCGTTGTCCCACAGTATCTCCGCTAAAGTCGGTATATTATCATCTAACTGGTACGAGTTAGGCACGTTGAACGGCGTTATATAGAATTTATGGCTTACCGGATAGAGACCTGTTATGATTGAGGTGAAACCTGGCCCGGTAGCTATTCCTGAGGCATAGAAGTCCTCGAAGAGAACACCTTCTCTAGCTATCTTATCGATCGTGGGGCTTGTATCCCTGAAGTAGCCGTAGCAACCCAGGTGATCCGCCCTAAGGGTATCCAGCACGAATAAGGCTATGTTCATATCGTCTCACCAAACATTATAATTCTTGGTAAATTATTTAGAGCTTGGTGTTCGGTTTGGCTGATGAGCTTTTCCTCGGGGTCGACGTAGGTACAAAAGCTGTTAAGGCCAGTATACTAAGCCTTGAAAAAGGATTGATAGAGTCCAGTAAGGCCCCAATATATGATCTAGTTGAAAGACCGCGTCCTACGTGGGCTCAGAGAAACCCTGACTTGTTACTTGAAAGGATAAGAAAGGCTTTAAACAGGCTTAAATACTTGTCTAGGGTGTCAGGTGTCTGCGTGGATGCGACTAGTGGGAGTATAGTTCCAGTTGACAAAGGATTTAACCCTCTATATGACATATTGCTGTACTCCGACTTCAGAGCTGTTAAGGAAGCTGAGGAGTTAAGTAAATGCCTGGCTGTAAAAAGCTTCGCGTCCTTTCTGCCAATGGCGCCTTATCTTGTACTTCCAAAGATCATTTGGCTCAAGCGTAATCTGCCGTGTTTCAATAAGGTTCACATGATTCTTCATGAAAGCGACTTCATAGTCGCTAGACTTGCAGGGGTAGCCGTTACCTCGCCTAATGTAGCTGGCAAAGCTCATGCATTGCTTGAAGGTTCGGGATACCATGAAGATGTCTACCGTGAAGCTGGGGTTAGCCTATCGATCATGCCCCCTATTAGGCCGATAGGGGAGATAGTGGGTTACATTACCCGTGAAGCATCTAGAAAGTTCGGCTTGCCTGAAGGGATCCCCGTGGTTAACGGTGTAACCGATGCTTCGGCATGCGATATAGCTGCTGGTGTTGTGGAGCCCGGCCAGGCCAATATTACTATGGGCACTACTATAACGTTGCATGGAGCAGTCGATAAACCAATGCCGGATGCTGAGGGTAGGTTCTATTATAAGGCTTACGTAAACAGGCTTTTCCTAGCTGGAGGCGCTATGAATGCCGGTACATTACCGCTGGATGCTGTGGCCAGAGCCTTTTCCATGTCACTTGAAAAGGCTACGAAGCTGGCGGAGCAGGCCCCTCCGGGATGTGATGGGTTAATAGCTCAGCCGGAATGGACGGGTACTAGAGTTCCTAAAAGCCGGCCCTGGATCAAGGGATTTCTCGCTGGGATAACCGAAGACAACTTCACGGCTGGCCACATCTTCAGGGCTCTCCTAGAGGGTAACGCCATTGTCGTTACAGTTTTTCTCAGAATAGTTGAAAAAGTAACGGGTATGAGTTTCGCCGAGCTTAGAGCTACAGGCGGTGGCTCTAGAAACGATCTTCAGCTCCAGATCCTGGCTGATGTATCCGATAAACCCGTATTGGCTATAGGGGAGATAGATGGGGCGGTTGGGTCGGCCATGCTTGCAGCATATGGTGTTACAGGGGTTAGGCTAAGCGAGCTAGCTATCAGGTTTATTAAGGTTAGAAAGTTTATCATGCCTGACACCTCGAGGAGATCCTTATACGATGAATTAACTAGAAAGTTTCTAGGATTGGTGGACGCTATAGCTGACATAAAGCCGTAAAAGTAAAATCCTCTTTAAAAGGTATGTCTTCCGGTGAACAGTTTGAAGCCTACTATACTTGACACAGACATAGCATCAGGTATAGGTGGGGATGTCGACGATGCTCTGGCTCTTCTTCTAGCGCTAAGCCTTAACGAGCTAGATCTAAAGGCTGTGACTGTTGTCTACGGTAGAGTTGACGTGAAGGCCCAGCTGGCCTTAAATTTGTTGGCTTTAACAAACAGGAGAGATGTAACAGTTGCCATGGGCGCAAGCCAGCCGTTAACACCTGGAGTATTTAGGAAAGGGGGTCAAGAGGGGTTTATGGTTGAGCATGTGGAGGCTCTTGACCCCAGGCTTAAAACCTCGTCTGTTCATGCAATCGACGTTATTGGCGGATTAGCCCGTGAATATGGTGAAGTAAACTTAATTACCATAGGCCCCCTCACCAACCTAGCTTTGGCGATCCTCAGGTATCCAGACCTGATTGATCACGTTGAAAAAATCTACGTAATGGGTGGGGCCTTTAGACAATACTTGGATAATGGGTTAAGAGTCCCTGTCACAGAATATAATGTGAGGGCTGACCCTATTGCCGCCAAGATAGTTTTTGAATCCGGGATTCCGATAACGCTTGTACCGCTCGATGTAACCCTGCAGACAAGGCTGTATGCAAAAGATGTTGACAAGCTAGAGACCGATAAAAAAGATGTACTAAATTATGTACGTAGTTTGATTTCTGGAAGAGAGTTCTGGTATATGCACGACCCGTTAACAGTAGGCGTTGCTGTGAACAAAGGCTTTGTCGAAACAATGAATATGTGTGTAACTGTAGAGGTTAAAGGTGAACACACCATGGGGGAGACCGTAGCTGTGAACGGTAAGCCGAATGCCGAAGTATGTGTTAAAATAAAGCCACGGGAGTTCATAGAGTTCTATTTGTCAACCGTGTTTGGATAGCCTAGAGGCCTCTTTCAATAACTTAACAGCGTCTTTAACGCTTTGAGCAGCCGTCTGTATAAGTAGGCCTTGAGGAGACAGGTTTTTCAACACGTATTTAACATGTGTTAAAGGCACGTTTATAACCAATAATTTTCCCTTTTCCTGTATCTTCTTATACATAGGCATCCAGACAGGCGATCCACAGTGCATTCCCCTTGCGACCATTCCCGAGCCAGGAACCCATTGTATCCCGCTTAGTTCAGGGATATCTAGCAGATAGTCCAGATGGGGTATTTGACATGGGCCGTCAAGGTGATATATGGTGTAATCTAGCTCCTCGCAATGCTTCCTTAGATACGGCAGGACGTGATTCCTGAAGAGCTTTGGCGATAACATGTATGCAAAATCGCATTGAATCGGGTACCAGCGTTTAGGACACCATATACCCATCCAGGCTGATGTCCCCTCCATGTACTCCTTCATTAACCCGTAGAGTTTTTCGTAGCACCAATGCCATAATTCCAAAACTTTGCCAGCAGCTCTCTTTACGAGTTTAGGGTTACGGAACATGTCTATAATTAAGTTGCTAGGCCCTCTTAACGACGCCAGCACGTCATGTATGCCGCCTATGTCAGTCATACCCGTGATAAACTTGTTTACTCCATCCCTTAGACAGGCAAGTGTTATCTCGACAGTTCTTCTCCACCAATAGTTCTCCTCGCTAAACCTATACGTGAGTATTTCATCCCATGTCTTAACACCAGTCGAGCCTCGCTGAGCCCCGAACCATACGGTTTCGCTTTCAAAGTAGGGCTCAGCACCCAGGTAAGCTCCTAAAACTCCTGCGCCCAGGTTAACCCATAGGTTTGGATAGGCCTCGCCTCCAAAAATACTGTTTTACACCATTCCTCAAAGACCTTGATGGTTTTTCAGGGTGTTCAGGGTCCTTGGCAAATCCCCAATTCCATCTCTTTTTAGGCGGTGAAACCCCGGGTCTAGGAGCTACGACCTGTATAACTGGGCGGTCAATTAATTCTCCATCCCACCAGGCCTTCAGCCGTTCTCTGACCTCTCCCCAATCCTCTTTGAAAAGTAAGCTCAAAAAATTCACCGTTAACCCTTTTTATAAAATCACCGTAAGAAAACTCCCTTCTTTAGAGGGGAGATGAATTGCGGTTAAGTTTAAGTAGCTCCAGTCCCGTTAGTTGAGTTGGGGGATGTTCCCCCATGAAGAAGGATGTTCAGACTACGGTGGTAGGAAAAGTTTTCAGACCAAATAGAAGAAAGGTTTTAGCCCTAAATAAGTGCTTAGAGGAGTACTTCAAACTTGTTAAGTGGT
>CAYSTQ010000184.1:0-4277 GCA_964433855.1 uncultured Thermoproteales archaeon | reverse complement strand
ACTTCGTATGGAACATACAGAAGACAGACGGCGAATACAGCTACACAGACATAGGGATCTGGAGAGCTGTCTCAGATACGATAGAATGGTATGAGAGTGGGGCTTAGCCTTAAACTTAAAAACCTACTGCAGATATCTTTTAAGGTTTTAGCCCCCTCCGACGAAGCATTGCTTTTTTCCTTGAGTCCGCCTTATGGAATAGTTTTCCCTAATCGTCTATTCCTTATGGCAAAGAGGCTTTCAATCATTAAGGCAGTAATCACTGATCCGGCAATGGCGGAAGTGATGAAAATATTTAGTGGGATATCGCCGCTAGCCATCCCGTAACGCAATATATTGTACATTATTATCCAGTAAAGCAGGCTGGTGGCTAAGCCTGGTGAATACTCTCGGAATAATAGGGCTTCGAACACATGCCATAAACCATTGGTTGTGAACAGCCAACACATGCTTAGGGGGAGGATGATTAAGCCTTCGCCCATGGCCTCGTACAGGATTATCGCCACTATGTTGGCTGTGTGTAGGAGGGCGTTAAACTAGAAAAACTTCCTTGCCGTGTACTCCGGCCAGAAGCGTCTCCTTACCATTTCGACGAAGCCGCCACCAACTACAGCTTCGTCTAGACAGTGAATCACGTATGCGGCCTCCATGCTCCAAAAAAGGAGATCAGTATATCTATCATTTTACCAGCCCCTTTCTGAATAGATGTTTTCCCATTATGAAAACCATTCTTCCCTATCCCTTACGATACCTGGCATGCTCAGGCGGTGTCGTTGATCGGGCAGATCCCTGATTGCCGTTTAAACTAGCTGTTTTAAAGCGGCGTCCCTCTAGGTCGAGAATTTTTATAATCGGTTAACCGCTATTCTCGTTTATGAAGAGATCTACACCCTATTTCATGCTGAGGTACACGCTTCTACCTGACGAGACCAGAAGTGAGAGGATAAGGGAGCTCGTGGAGTTCTGTAGGGAGACCGGGGTGCAGGAGGTCGTCTTCTTCATAAATGCTGAGGAGTTTAACGATGGGCATTTGACAGCTGAGGAAACCAGGGTTTGGCTGGAAGCCATAGAGGAGGCCAAGGAGAAGCTGGAGGAGATAGGTGTGCTCACAAGTCTTAACCCTTGGCACACCCTGCTGCACGCCGACAGGGGCAGGAGGCTTAAGCCCGACCAAGACTTTCAGCTGATGGTTGACCCATACGGCAACACGAGTAGCTGCTGTGTCTGTCCTCTGTGTCCAAACTGGAGGAAGTACATAGCTGAGATCTTCAGGCTGTACGCGTCGATAAAGCCCAACATAATATTCGTGGACGACGATTTCCGCTACCATAACCATGCCCCGCTTAAATGGGGAGGCTGCTTCTGCGACCTCCACCTGGAGGAGATGGGTAGAAGGATAGGCAGAGGGATCACCCGTGAGGAGCTCGTAGAGGCCATTCTAAAGCCCGGGAAACCTCATCCCTACAGGAGAGTATGGCTGAATCTCCTCCACGAGGGGCTGACCAGCCTCGCTAGGACGCTGCGTGAAGCGGTTAAGAGCGTTTCAAGCAGCACAAAGCTTGGCCTCATGTGTTCAGATCCGACCGTTCACGCAGCTGAGGGGAGAAGGTGGAGAGAGCTTCTGAAAGCATTGTGCGGTGATGATCCGGTCATAGTGAGGCCTCACGCAGGCCCCTACTCTGAGGCCTCGCCGCCGCGGTGGCATGACGCGTTCGCCCTGCTGATGCATACGCTAGCTCTCCTCCCTAAGGGGGCTCAGGCGTACCCCGAGATAGAGAACTTCCCATATACCCGGTTCAGCAAGTCGGTGGCGCAGACAAGGCTCCAGATAACTCTATCTCTTGCTGCGGGATCCAGAGGGGTTATGCTAAACCTCTTTGACTTCATGGGGAACGGCGTCTCAACCGAGCCTAAATACAGGGAAATGCTTGTTTCCGGCAGAAATTACTGGGGTGCTCTGGCGAGAGAATGCTGGGGGGAGGGCGAAGTCGAAGGAGTTAAAGTGGTTTTCAGCCCTGAATCGAGCCTTCACGCTAGGACGGAGGAGGGTAAGAGGATGGAAGAACTTTACACTCAGGACAGGGGATGGGCTGTCCATCTCTCAGCCTTAGGAGTAAGCTACAGCTTTGCAGCCCCAGGCGATATCGGTCCCGAGGACATCGCCGCTGTAAGCGGCAAGGTTGTTTACTCTTTTTCGGACGATGAAGCTGTGAGGCTGCTGAGCTCGAACCTGCTTCTGGACGGGCAGGCCATATACTCGCTTGCTGAAATGGGGTATGGGGAGCTAGTCGGCGTGGAGGATGTAGAGTGGATATGGCAGCAGGAAGCCGCGTACTCTTACGAGGAGGCTGTGGACGGCGAGTTCATGCCTAGAGGAGTAAGGCTGACCGCCCAGATGGCCGCTCCGGATCGGCTTCTACATTATAGGTTGAAGGATAGCTGCAGAGTTATAACCGAGATCCGTAACGCTAGAGGGGAGAAGGTGGCGAACGGAATGTATCTTTTTGAGAACAAGCTTGGCGGAAAAATCGTGGGACTACCCTATATATTGCCTAACCGGTTCATCACCGGCTTCCTGAATTATTTTCGGCAGAGACAGATCCAGAACGGAATAAGATGGCTGAGAGGGAATATGGAAAGCGAGGTGTTGATGGTGGAGGGGGAGCCTTACGTGCTCCCTGTCAGGGTTGACTTCGAGGAAAAGAGCCTGGTATGCTTCTTCAACTTAACCTCTGATGCTATTCAAGAAATAGTCTTTGAGACGGGCGGAATAGATCTTTCTCGGCCCTTAATCCTTAATGAGAAAGGGGAGTGGGTAAGCGCTGAGATAAAGGTTTTAAAAGAGGAGGAGAACGGAAACAGCCGCCGGATTCTTCTTAGAGCCCGTATCATGCCTCAAAACCAAGCTGTATTGAAACTCGCTAAGGCCTGAGCCTTTATGAAAAGCTTCAGGAGGTTTAAGGTAATTATCCGGGGGCATACATGACTCGCCAACCGTCAGAATAGAAATATACAAACCGGTATAACGTTTCTTGCTGTCAAGCTAATCCCGGCTGTCGGCGGCTTTACATAAGTATAATGTTCTTTAAAAGCATCCTTCAATCTATACCAGGTGATTCTTTCAGTTTAAACAGGCTTCTATATTTCTGGGTAAAGCGTTATAAGTCAAGCCGCACTTTTCATTTCGGCGAGCCAAAATGACAGACTATTACGGTAAGCTTCTGGAGGAGGTATCCAGGATATGGGTTGTGGACACGCATGAGCATCTGCAGGATGAGGCCTCCAGGGTGAAGGCCAAGGTAGATCCGCTCTCCCTTTTCTTCCTCCACTACTCGTCAACCGACCTAGTGTCCGCTGGTATGAGCCCTGACGAGCTGCGCAGGATAAGAGATCCGAATACGCCTCTTGAGGAACGATGGAGGATCCTGAAACCCTACTGGGAACTGGTCAAGAACACAGGTTATGGAAGGGCGCTGCTTATAGCCATGAAGGACTTATATGGAATAGATGATCTCCGCGACGACACCGTTAAGGCGCTTGCTGACAAGATGCGTGAAGCCAACAGGCCGGGCGTCTACAGCTGGATCCTGAAGGATAAGGGCCGGATAGAGGTCTCAATATGGGACGTGGGCAGGTGGAGGCCTGAGGAGGTTGATAGAAGGTTTTTCGCCCCTGTCATAAGGTTTGACGACTTCATAATGGCTAGAAGCAGGGCTGAAATAGCCCGGCTAGAGCGCAGGATAGGGGCTAGGATACATTCCCTCAGTGACGTCGTTAAGGGCTTGGAGAAGCTGGTTGAAACCGTTAAGGAACACGTAGTCGGTATAAAGACTGGGGTTGCCTACGGTAGAGTGCTAAGGTTTGAGAAGGTCACGTTCGGGGAGGCTGAGGAGGCGTTCAATAAGATGTTCAGACATATGGGCGAGGGCATCTCTAAGGAGGAGGCAAAGCCTTATCAGGACTTCATCCTGCACAAGATACTTCAGCTGGCTGGGAAGCATTCCCTGCCGGTGCAGATACACACGGGGATACAGGCGGGAAACGGGAACATACTTTATAACTCGAACCCGATACACTTGAACAATCTGTTCCTCGAGTACAGCGACGTTGTCTTCGACATATTTCATGCTGGCTATCCCTGGTTCAGGGAGCTGGGCGTGCTGGCGAAAATGTTTCCAAACGTTTACGCCGACATGTGCTGGATGCATGTTATATCGCCGCATGACGCCAGGGAGGCCCTCTCCACATGGCTTGACACTGTGCCGGTGAACAAGATC
>CAYSTQ010000183.1:0-4309 GCA_964433855.1 uncultured Thermoproteales archaeon | reverse complement strand
CCCAGGCGACATATATCTTAGTCCCGTTACCCAGTGTAAACTCCACTAGATACGACCTTGTCGACAAAACCCTGGCTTCTACGAAGCCGTTAACCATACTGATAAGAGTTCTATAGGCGTAATAGGCTGGCTTTCTCCTTCCATCCACGTCTATCAGACAGGAGTGCTTAAGGCCTTCAGGGAAATACTTCTTAGCGTCCAGCTCCGAAGGAGACACTTTCACCACACCTCTAGCCAAGGCATAGGCATAGCTTTTAACCATGGCTATAGCCACCTCTTCCTCACTTCTAGCCAGCTTCCTCTCCATTCCGCCGAACTGCGACTCTGTGAGCCAGATCTCCACATTCTTAAATCCAAGGCGGTTTAACAGTTTAAACAGTTCATCGACCTCTAGATAGTCAACATAGGAGTGATAACTCAGGAAGTCGAACTTCAGCCCGTTGTCTCTGAGAAACCTTAAGTATTCCTCGTCCTGGCCTACGAAGGAGGCTGGTGACACCTCGCATTCACTACATGCTTTTTTAATAGCCTCGTAGGCCTTGATATAATACTTCCCGTAGGCTTCAAGGGTCCACCCGCCTCTACCATGTATCTCGTTCATCACCTCGTAGTATCTAACCGGAAACCTTAGCCCAGGCATATCGTCCACGCCGTCGCCGTCGTAGCGTTCAACGATCCTCGCTATCCGTTCAGCGAATTCCTCAGGGGTTAGCTCAGGAATCGGCATATCCAGAATTACTAGGAGTATCATCCCGGCCTTCTGGCAGGCCTTAACCTGGCTATCTACAAGGCTAAAGTCCATGTTGACAAGGTCGAAGGCCGCCCTCTTCCACGTCACCCCTAGTTCAGCCATAGCCTTGAAATCCAGGCTCTCCATTCCCCCGCCACCGAACCTACCCTTAAGGGCATCCTCAAAGCTCCGTTTAACTTCCGGCACCTCCTCCAGCCTAACTGGGCCTATAGGCTCTATCGGAGCTAGCTCTCCCCCCGGGCTCTCCTCTGAAGGCTTCCCGGGTGAGGGCTTATACGGCTTCTCCGGCTTAACAGTGAGAAACCTTCCTTCAAGTATGTACAGTGTCCCGTTCCAGTCGATCGCTATTATTTTGGAGTTGTCCCTTGTCACGTAGACGAAATCCACGTCCCGAGGCAGTTCTTCGATCTCACAGATTTTGACGCCGTTTAGATCGAATATCACGTTGTTCACAAGGATGTAGTCATCTCCTATGAATGCCCTGGTTGTCGACGCCTGGACCGCCAGCCAGATAGGGTTACCGGATAGGTCAAACGCTACTACGCCGTAGGTCCCCCCACTCCCAGCTAGGATAAGGCTGTTGTCCGGCGTTATCGCCGTCCAGTGACCTCCATCGCGAGTATCAAAGCTCCAAAGCGTTTTCATGGTCGCCGAGTCGACCAGGCATATTCTACCGATCTTGCTGGCGGTCACAAGGTATTTCTCATCACTTGAAAGTGTCAATGCCTCAACGTAGGCCCGTCCAAGGATTTCACCGGTGGCGGTGGATATCTTGTATATGTAGCCGTCTCCGCTTGAGGCGTAAATTATTGAGTCGTCAGCCGTGAACACTATGCCTCGGATCTGGCCCCTTAGGAAAGCCCTCCACACCAGCTTTCCGGTTTTCAAGTCTAGTAGGAGCAGGTCCCCTGGAGTTGTACCTATCGTTACGTATTTGCTGTTGTGGCTGATCCTGATTTCTCTCGACTCAAACCTTCCATATCCAAGCTTCTCAGTGTCCCATAAGATGTTTCCATGCCTGTCGGACAGTAGGGCTTTTTCGAAGGGCGACATTATGGAAGCTGCAATATATTCCCCATTATCGGAAAGATCTATTCCTCACACTTGAGCCTCAGTCAGGTATTTCCAGATAAGAGTCCCGTTTGTGTCGAAGAAATATATCCCGTGCCTGCTGGTGTCCACCTTTTTGAATGTATGATGACCGCTGGCGAAGACTATATAGCGTTCCTCTCTGTCAAGGTCGGCCAACCATATCGGGTAGCCTGTAGAGTATTTAGCTATGAGCCTGTACTCACGCCTTATAATCTTGGGCATCCCCGCCAGCGTCACGTTGTAGAATATTCTGTCGCCAGGCTTAGGAAAGAAGGCCTTTCGGAATAAGCCACAACAAGGCAATACCCGTGGTAAACACCAGTATCAGAGTATCTGTGCGCATAAAATCTTATCGAATAGTAGCCTCTTTCATCAGTGGTCGTCCTGTATTTCAGCACTCCGCCAGCCCCCTCAAGTAGAACCTCGACACCGCTTACGGGTTTACCGTTCTCAGCGTCAAGGACGTAGCCCTCGATCAAGGCATTAGGCTCGTACCTGCTTGGGGGAACTAGTTTAAACACGTGGTTTATAGATAAACTCAACTGCTTTTAACCCATCCGTATCCGGGCTACTAATTGCAGTAACCAGAATATCTTGTGCCAATAGAAAAACGGTGATTGTGAAGAGGCAGATATACCCTAACACCCTGTAGGGCATACCTTCCTCCCAGTATAAAATATGGTCAGCACTAAAATTAGTTTTCTAAAACATTGGATCAGCTTACGCTCTTTAAAACAGTTCCATCTACTATGGAGGCTCAAGGCTGGTCAAGGGCTAACCATGTTTAACAACCCGGTATGCTTCAGCCCTAGGTCACTCTAGCCAGCACTCACGCATCCATATTCTCCAGAAGGCCTTCACGTTTTCAGGCCTTCCAGCCACGTTCGAGAGGAAGAAGCCCTTTACGTCTTTCACAGTCTCCAAGAACCACTTGGCCTCCTTCTCAGCATCTCTTAATGAACCGTAGGCCATAACCCTGTATCTAGGCCCTAGTGAGAGAACGTATCTGCCGCCATACCTTTCCACCAGCCACTCCACGTCTCCTTTAGACAGCATAGCATCCCAGTTGATCTTAAAACCAGTTACCCCGGCGGCAACTAACGCGTCCAGTAAAGACATGTATCTCCCATCAGAGACAAAAATAATCTTTACTCCTCTCTCCCTGAGAGGCCTCCATATCCTGGGATAAAAGGGGGCTACGTGCTCCTCGAACAGCTCCGGAGAAACCATGGGCCCATTCTTCATCGCTATATCGTCGTGGGATACGAAGACCCTGATCCCAGTCCTGGCCCATGCCTCGGCGTGCCTCTCAGCCAACAGTACATATCTCTCAGCCGCTTCCTCAAACACGTCCGGGTTACGCTTCAGGAGAAGCAAGGTGAACCTATGGCCTAGATGCACTAGGAAGAACGTGAACAGCGTTAAATATATCTCGCCAGCCACCAGCGTGGTGTCTCTCAGGGGCTCCTGAAGCCTCCTGTAACTGTACGAGTAGTTCTCCACGAGCCTCCCAAGGCTTCTCTTCTCCCAACTGACAGGATCAAATTCGTGTCTAAGATATTTTAGAACGTCACCATAGGTTTTAAACGGCCTTTCTACAACCCAGAGCTGGTCAGACGTCCCTGTACGGGTAAGCCTCAACCCCCTATAGGCTATCGGAAAAAGATCCGTGTACGGAAAGTCATCCTTAAACTCCTCGAAGAAGCCCTTCCCCGACCTCCTCACGTCCCTAGGCCTAATATCTTTGCTGACCCCATGCGTATAGGTCAAGTCTACGTCTAAAACTCTGTAAGCCTCCAGCCCGCCGACTCTCTCCAGGCCGTAGAACTCCTTTAAAATACTCCTATCCACAAGGCCTAGCAAAGGGATTCTATCAACTGGTTTAAGGTTTACCGCCAGCCAACCCCTGAGATAACTCATGGCTTCACCTCTGAGCTACGTATAGGCGTACTACCCAGGGTTTAATAGGGAACTTATAACTGAAGAAGCATAGATGTTTTACGGGGGTGCTGCCTGTGAAGGTGGCTATTCTAGTAGAGGATCTCGTGGAGGAGGTGGAGCTCGTATATCCGTATTTCAGGTTTAAGGAGCTCGGCGCTGAGGTCGACATAGTCGGGCCTGACGTGAAGGAGTACAGAGGTAAACACAATGTGCCGCTGAAAGCTGGAAGAAAAGCTGACCCGGCGCTCGCAGACGAATACGACGTCCTATGGATACCCGGGGGCTACGCGCCCGATAGGCTTAGGAGGCATGGAAGCGTGCTCGAGATGGTTAAACGCGTGTATGAGTCGGGGAAAATAGTCGCTGCAGTGTGCCACGGGCCCTGGGTTCTAGTCTCCGCCGGAATAATTAAGGGAAAGAAGGTTACCGGATGGGTTTCAATACATGACGACCTTAGAAACGCCGGGGCCGAGCTTGTGGACAAACCCCTCTTCGGCAACGCTGTCAGAGACGGGAACCTTATAA
>CAYSTQ010000182.1:0-4325 GCA_964433855.1 uncultured Thermoproteales archaeon | reverse complement strand
TCCTACACGTCCAACTGGCCAGGCTTAGCGGGGCATCAAAGATAATAGGCATAGACCTAGTTGACGAAAGACTCTCCATGGCTGAGAAGCTGGGTGCCGACCTCACCGTTAACGCAGCTAAGGAAGACCCGGTCAAGGCTATAAAGCAGGCTACCAGGGGACATGGAGTAGATGTGGTTGTTGAAGCTAGTGGGAGCCTTAAGGCCTTCAGCCAGGCCATAAAAGTCCTCGACAACACCGGTAGGATGCTTGTGTTCGGTGTGGCCCCGGAAGGGGCTAAGGTCGAGGTTGAGCCATTTGAAATATACAGAAGGGAGATCTCGATAGTGGGTAGCTTCACTAATCCACTTACTAATGAGCGGGCTCTGAAGCTTCTTGCATCAGGCGCCGTTAAGGTGAGCCCTCTAATAACCCATAAGGTAGGGCTAAAGGATGTCCTGACGATATTCCAAGCTATGAAGGCGAGAGATAAAAAGCTCTTAAAAGCTCTGGTTATACCCTAGCTACCTGTTAACGCTGCCGCTAATGGAACAAGGAAGAGACCGGGAAGAAGGTTAGCCGTTTTAATGTTTTTGATCTCCAGTATTCTGAGAGCCAGACCAAGTAGAAGCACACCACCAGCCGCCGTTAAATTATCCAGTATCTGGGGGGATAGCGCCGGTGAGACATAGGAGGCTAATACTGCTATAGAGCCCTGGTAGGCTAGAAGAGGTATAGCGCTGAAGATAACCCCCGAACCCATTATGGAGGAATAGGTTATAGCCATGAAGAAGTCGAGTACTGACTTAGCTAGGATTATACTGGGGTCACCAAGCCCATCCTCAATAGAGCCTATTACGGTCATAGGTCCTATGCAAAAGGTTATAAAAGATGTGACCAGTCCCTCTGAGAACCGGCCTCCTCCCTTAAGCTTAGCCTTTACGGTATCGCCAAGGACCTCAAGGGCCTCCTCCACTCCCAAGACCTCCCCAACAACTCCACCAGCCAACATGCCTAGAACCAAGATCACTGGATCACTCATTCTAACGGTCATAGCAACCCCTAGTGCCAGCGTAGACAGGCCGACAGCATGTAAAACTATGTTTTTAAGCCTTTCAGGAATGCTGCGGCTTAACAGAAGCCCGATTAGACCACCTAAGACAACCAGCCCCGCGTTCACCAGACTACCCAGCATGACAATCCCCCTAAATCTTCATGCAGCAATGATTTAAACATGCCTGCAGGCGAACCCTAATATTTATCCGTGTAACCAGACTAGGTTTCTAACAGAGGGGATTGAAATGCTGAAGGGTAGAGATATACTTTCAATACTTGACTTAACCACTGATGACCTCGACGTAATATTCAGAGAGGCCGACAGAATGTTAGAGGCCGGGCTTAGACTTCCCGACCTCCTTAAAGGTAAAGTGCTGGCTACAGCGTTTTTCGAGCCTAGCACAAGAACCAAGCTTAGTTTTCAAAGCGCCATGCTGAGATTGGGAGGAGGAGTGATCGATCTACCACCGGATTACGCATCTTCGCGCTTCAAGGGAGAAAGCCTAGCTGACACGATAAGGATGCTGGACGCCTATTCAGACATCATAGTTATAAGGCATAAGATAGAGGGAATGGCCAGATTCGCCGCCGAGATAGCTGAGGCACCTGTGATAAACGGCGGCGATGGAACCAGGGATCACCCTACACAGGCAGTAATAGACCTATACACTATTAGAAGAGAGCTAGGGCGGCTTAACGGGTTAACCATCGGCGTCCTAGGGGATCTACGGTATGGACGCGCGGCAAGATCGTTTATCCTGGGCGTTCTGAAGTATAGGCCAGATAAGATATACCTTGTCTCGCCGACAAGCCTAAAGCCTCGAAAAGAAGTGCTCGAATACCTAGATAAGGACGAAATACCCTATGAGGAAACTGATAACCTAGGTAAGGTTCTCCCCGAGCTCGACGTGCTTTATGTAACAAGAATACAGAGGGAGAGATTCCCGGATCCGGCTGAGTATGAAAGAGTGAAGGGAAGCTATAGAATTGCGGTGTCTGGGCTTCAAGAAGCTAAGCAAGACCTTATAATCCTACATCCACTACCTAGAGTGGACGAGCTAGACTACTCAGTTGACGCTACAAGACACGCCAAGTATTTTAAGCAGGCTGGCTACGGCATACCTATACGTATGGCCCTATTAAAATTATTATTAGAAGGTGAGAGCTGATGCCCGGACTAGAGGAGGGGTTAATAGTAAGGAAAATACGTGACGGCACGGTTATAGACCACATAGAGGCTGGACGGGCTCTACAAGTGCTTAAAATCCTCGGGATAACGGGTGAGGAAGGGTACACCGTCGCCGTCGTCATGAACGTTGAAAGCAAGAAACTCGGTAAAAAAGACATAGTCAAGGTTGAAGGGTTAGAGCTTAAGGAAAGCCAAGTCGACAGGATAGCTCTCGTCACCCCTAGGGCCACGATAAATATTATTAGGAACTATAGGGTCGTGTCGAAACGCAAGGTTAAGGTCCCCGAGAAAATAATTGGACTTGTACGCTGCTTGAATCCTAACTGTATAACTAACCAGCCTAGGGAGCCCGTGAAGCCGTCATTCACCCTACTTAGGGCGTCGCCGCTGCTGATAGTATGCGACTACTGCGGGTACCGTATGGAGGAACGAGAGGTAATAACCCAGCTAGCCGAGAGCTGAGCACCCTTGACACACGACCTGGTTTTTAAGGGCAGAGCCTACATAGCCGGAAAACTCATCAATGCCACTGTACTTGTAGACAATGGGCGGATAACAGGGATCAGGGGGGCTGCAGCCCGTGTGGAGGCTGACGCTCTTGTCAGGCTTAAGAGCCACGAGGCACTATTCCCAGGGATGATTGACATACACGTCCATATGAGGGATCTTGAGCAGTCGTATAAGGAGGACTGGACCACCGGCAGCATGGCGGCCTTAGCAGGTGGCGTAACGTTTGTAGCCGATATGCCTAACACCAAGCCTGAGACTGTCAACATGAGAGCTCTCAAAGCAAAGGAGGAGGCGGCGGCGAGGAGAAGCATGGTTGACTACGGATTATACTTTGGGTTCCCGGAGAAAATAGAGGAGCTAGAGAAGGCGGCGAAACACCATATACTTGGCGTTAAGCTTTACCCAAAAGATCTTACACGGGAAGAAGAGTTAGAGAATCTCCTTAGCTACTGCGCTGGAAAAGGTATTTTAGTCATAGTACATTCCGAGCACCCTACCGCTGAACCTAAAAGCGAGACAGAGGTTACCAACAGGCTTTTGAAGAAGGTTACGGATAAGAAGGGTTTAAGGCTGCATATAACCCATGTGTCGCTTAAGGACACCATAAAGCACATAATAGATGCGAAACTGTCTGGCATACGGGTCACATTTGATGTCACACCACACCATATGTTCCTCACATCGAGCAGGGCAGCTATATACGGAGCCGCCGCCTCCGTTAAACCTCCTCTTAGAGAAGAAGAGGATAGATCCGCCATATATAACTCTGTTAAAGCCATGCTGACCGACAACTTGACAACTGATCATGCCCCACATACATTAGAGGAGAAAAAAGCCGGAGCCCCCGGTTTCCCAGGTCTTGAAACAGCCCTCCATTTACTGCTAACTAAAGTACTGGAGGGCGAACTACCGCTTGAGGTCGTCGATCTCTACTCGGTTAAGCCAGCAAGGCTGATAGGGGTTAGAAAAGGTGTTTTAGCACCTGGCTTCGATGCCGACTTCACAGTGGTCGACTTTAAAGAAAACTGGACTATTAAAGCCGAATCATTTTTCTCCAAAGCCCGTTTTACTCCGTTTGAGGGCTGGACTTCTAAAGTTAAAGTAGTGAAAACCTATGTTAGGGGAGTACTAGCCTACGACAAAGGAGAGTTCTATGTAAAACCAGGTTTTGGGAAACTATACCAGGGCCGGAGCCAGGATCATCTGGCCAACAGCTTAGCTAGCTTTAATATATCAACGGCAGCTGGCGACTTCGGATAGGACTCTACAACTGGCAGGCCGTTTACATACGCTTTAAGGAGCACAGCATCATACCTAACCTTAGCAACCGCAAGTCCTTTATTCAGAGCGAAAGCCTCTATTTCACGGTCGACGCCTCCCGGTAACCCGTATTTGTTTAAAACAACGATCTCCCTTTTTCCAAGCTTATCAAGTAAGCCATGCAGCTTAACCAAGTCGTTAAGGCCGAGCCGGGTAGGTTCCGTGACAGCCACCACGATATCTGCTGCCTTAATAGCGAATAGTATCCCCTTACCGGTGCCAGGCGGCGTGTCTATTATAACGTAGCTATATTCACCTCTACTCCAAGCCT
>CAYSTQ010000181.1:0-4330 GCA_964433855.1 uncultured Thermoproteales archaeon | reverse complement strand
GGGAGGTCGGTTGAATGAGCTTCGTGGACCCTGCATGGCAGGCCCTGCAGCAGGGAAGGATCCTCGAGGCAATTTATTTATTGTTCGGAGGGGTCCTGGGGAAAGGCGTGTTCCTCGGAGGCCTGTCGGCTTTCATGGCTGCTGCCGCGTGGCTTAGAGGCGGGGTTGTTGCAGCCGGGGCGGTGATGCTGCTCACGGGCGCCTGCTTCGCTATCCTGCTGCCTCCCGAGGTCCATTTCTTGGGCAGCGTTTTGTTGGCGCTGGGCGTGGCCTCGGTTCTATACGGTCTTGCGAGGAGATGACTTCTTTATCTTTTTAAAGAAGATTTTAATAAAACATATAAGAGTCTAGGCCGACATTACAACTATGCCAGGCCCCCTCAAATATTTTCGCCGCGACCCCGAGGGCAAGGGCAGGGGAGCCGGATACTACTACCACCGCGGAGGAGGAATACGTTTCAGCTTTCGCCAGGAAGGCCAGGGACGTGGTGGCCCAGTATGTCCACGATGTTCTAGGCCTCTAGCCTCCAAAAAGGGAAATAGCTACTTTCATCACGCTATCGTTAGTTTCTCCCTTATCGCGTCTAGGCTGAGCCTGGTGTAGATGAGGGTGTTGGCGATATTGGTGTGCCGTAGCACCTGGGCCACAACCCTGATGTCCTTCGTGTACTCGTAGAGCCAGAGACCCAGACCATGTCTTAGTGTGTGCGGCGTATACTCCCCGCCTAGCTGTTTCTTGACTATTCTCTCGGCCTGCCTGTCGCTGACCACCACTATTCCCTCGCCTTCAACGGTTTCCATGTATCTGGCCCAGAGCTTAAGCTCGGCGACGGGAACATGGTTAAGGGGGATGGGGCGGTAGGCCCTCCTTCTCTGCTTAAGCGTGGGGACGTTGTAGGTCCGCGTGATCAGGTCTAGGTCGTCCTTCCTAGTTAGAAGCATCTCGTTGACCCTGACCCCGGTCCAGAAGAGGAAGCCGATGACGAAGCGGTTTCTCAGGGCCTTCCTCTTGGCGCCTGCCTCCAGCGTTCCGGCTAGCCAGGTAATAACGTGGTAGGGGTTAGCCATCCTGCTGTTCTCAACCCTGATTATCCGGGGGAACCCCTTGAAGAAATCTAGAACATGTCGGACTTTGCTGTTCTCCGACACGCCGAGATAGGAAAATGTCGGGTTTCCTATATTACTCACCCCTTTCTCACCGATGTTGCATTATGAAACCCGACATTTATAAAAATGTCGCATATCACAAAAACCGACAACTTATGAATTGTAACTATAATGATTAACGAACAAGTATTCTTCCTCTGTGATTTTAGGCTTGAAGGTTATACCTTCCCATGTTGGTTCGATTTCTAGGCTACATTTAGGGCATTTAACATGGTAAATGAAGCAACCGAAAAAGGATAACAATATAAAAAGGGTGTCCAACGAAATTATCCAAGGAAAAATATAAATAACAAGTATTTATCCGGGGTCTCTTAAGAATGCCGCGCCTAATGTTCGCCTTACTAACACTTATTGTTATAATGAGCACGTTAGCTCTGCACGTGACTGCTGAACCCATCACTCGGGATTTCGAATACTTAACCAAGTTAAGCAGACAGCTGTCCGATAAACTTCAAAGCTTCAGAAAAATCGGAGTAGTCCTCCTCTACGAGGAAAATGAGTTAAAAAGGGTAAAAACAGTATTAGCTAACGCATATAAGGATCTAATAACCGGGGATCAGCTGGCAGCCAGGGTAAAAATGGAGTATGCTGGCAGGCTCATGAAAGAGGTTCAGGAAAGTCTTAGACAGAGGTTTATCTATAGCAGGATATCGTTTCACATAACAGCGTTTTTCATGTTTATAACATTGATTCTGGCATCTTATATGTTCAGACTAAACCAAGTTAGCCGTTTAATCGGCATATCATTCTCCTATTTAGCCGTAGTGATACTGTTAGTGCACGTATACCCAGCGTTCAAAATAATACTGAAGACCATGGACTACCAGATTTCGTTATCACCTTTGCTGATCATCATAATCCTATCAGCCATCCCTAAACTAACATTTTCAAGTAGTAGCCTAGAACGGTTAATGTCAACTATATCGACAATAGTTATGTTAGCATGTAGAAATATAAGGAAACACTATGTAACCACTATAAGAACGGCGCTAGTAATATTTGTCCTTGCATATACTTCTCTTACGTTTTCGTCGATAGAGTATTATATTGGACTCGTAAACGCCCAGCTTGGATCAGCTGAATATGAAGGTTTTATGGTTAGGAGAACCTGTATAGAACCGTTTTTTGAACCACTCGATGAAGAAACGGTATCCTGGCTGACCTCTATGGAGGAAGTAGATAATTACTCGATTAAAGCCGAATCTATACCTAAACACTACTATGAGGCAATATACGAGCAAACACTGGAATTAGAGGAAATACCGCCACCGCCAGTCCTGGTAGTTGGTAACGGAAAAAGAACTTATGCATATGGTATAATAGGCGTGGATTATGATAAGGAGATAAGCTTTACGCGTTTAGACAAAGCCTTGATAACCGGCTTCCTACCGAGAAGCTGGGATTATAATTTAGCAGCTGTAACCTACGATATTGCTAAAGAGCTCAATGTGACGGTAGGCGATACCGTAACTATTCTAACTGAAGATGGCGCTAGGAAACTGGTTGTTTCAGGCATACTTCATCCAGCGACTCTGGGTCTGATAAAGGATCTAGATGGAGACCCGGTAACTCCTTATCTGTTACAGCTCGAGGCCGGTAGTTCAATACAAGAATACGTTCCATTGGCCATTATAAGGGGTAATGGTAATAGGACAATAGTGGTCAACGTTAAGACAGCGCTGGAGCTAGGATGCGTTATAGCCAGAGTAAGTTTTAAACTAAAAACAGGAATAGACCCGTTGAAGCTAGCTAGGTTCATAACAGAGCAGTCAGGGCTTCAGTCATGGGTTGTTCGTGACAACAATACATATACTTTTAAATGGACCGTGATAAAGTCATATAAAGGATTTAACGAGTTATTAATACTAACAGTGATGGTAGCCCTTACAACCACGGATATTGTGGCGGCAGCCCTGTATCCGAGGCGTAAAGAAGCTGAAATAATAGCACTGCTAGGAGGCACACCCACAGACATATTCTTAATGTTTGCCGTTGAAACCATAGTGACCATGCTTATAGCTACAGCTACCGCGATATTTGCCGCCTATGCCTCAGTAGCGTGGCTAAGCCATATAATAGGCTTATCCATCTCAGATAAGTTAAATCCGCTCTGGATAACATTGTGTGTAACGATGCCGCTTATAGCCGTCATCCCACCTATAGCGTTTACGGCGTTCTACGCTGCTAGAAATGTAACTCCATTAATACCGACCAGATGGAGTCCTCAGCCAGAAACCCCAAAAAACATATCAATACCGATCACGGTTAAATGGATTAAATTACGCGACTTCTTCGAGTATCTAGAAGCCCGATTAACCAAGATTTCTTCGATGAAACCTCTGGCTTTCTTATCCGATTACAAACTAAACGTATCCGACTTCACCGTCAAATATCTTGGGCAGGAAGTGCTCTGCAGTTTTCGAATACACCTAAACAGATCAGCAAGCCCTATCGTAGGAAAAGTAGTGATAGAGGGCCGTAAAAAGGGAGACAGATGCGTGTTCTACGCCTCGATAAAGTACGATTCTCTAAGTGGTGTACCGCCTCAAATAGCGACCCGCATAATAGGACTCTACATTAGACAAGCCGCACTAGACTACAAGGTTAACGGCCAGAAACCTTCATGTTTTAAACTGTAATGTCTAGGAAGCTTTAAAAACTAGAATCAACACAGTGGTAAAGGTGGCTTGATGTCGCGGACTGCTGTAAAGAGCACCTGTCTTCTATGCGGATGTGGCTGTAAATTAGGATATCTATTAGGACAAAACGGTGTTATCACAGGCTGTCAGATAGTTGCTGGCAGTCCTAAAACCGGTTACGAGTCCTGCTTTAAAGGCATGGTAGCATGGAAAAGCATATACCGAAACAGAATAAAGAAACCCTATGAAAGACGTGAAAACGGCGAATTAAAGGAGTTAAGCTGGAGTCAAGTAATAGATAAGCTCGCTTCGCTTTTAAGAGACTACAGAGAAGACGAAATAGCGTTTGAAGCCTCAGGCGAGATAGCTAACGAGGACAATTACGTAATTCAGAAGTTTGCTAGAACAGTCAACTGGACAAATAATATAGATACCTGTGCAAGGTTATGTCACGCATCGACCCTGCTAGCGTTTGAGAAGACTCTTGGTATAACTGTGATGCCGGATAAAATGAACGATGTGCTT
>CAYSTQ010000180.1:0-4332 GCA_964433855.1 uncultured Thermoproteales archaeon | reverse complement strand
CGGCGCCCCTATGGTTTGATGAGTATACCCATGTATTGCAGCTGCCTCAAGACAGCCTACTGCAGTTCCGCGAGGATTTGTTAAACCTATACCGGTAGTGTCAACTATTATCGGGTTGCCACCTACTGCCTTGATTTCATCAACTATTACCCGAATATGGCTAGGATGTATAAGCCTATGATTGCCAGGTTCTCCGAAATGTATTTTCACCGCCACTAGGTCGCCAGGCGATATTATGGCGTCTAGTTCCGCCCGTTTAAACAGCTTCCGTATTTTTTCGTCTAAGCCTCCCTTATCTCTTGAAACCATGTCGACTAAATAGACGGTAGACATGGCATACCCCGTTAATTAATAATCAGTTGGGAAAAATGTTTTTATCTGAAGCTCAACCGATAACTCAATTATTTTTAGATAAATATATTATCTATTAATTAGATTTAAACAATTAACATGGTCTCCGTAAGAAATTTAGGGAAAGTAACAAATAATGATGACCCAGCTTCACGGTGATAAAATCATGGACGAGTATGTCGAAGTACGTATCCCTAAACGATTATATGATAAACTCTTAAAAATCCTTAGAGGGAATGACGATTTCAAGAGTATAGATGAATTAGTGACCTTCCTGTTAGAATCCATTCTTGCCGATGAGGAATGCGAAGCAATTTAATAAAGCTCATTAATGCATAGTTCATTACTATATTCTTGATAGGGGATTAAAGTGGCATCTCCCAAGGTACTTGAAGTCATGACCAAACGTATAGTAACTATTGCACCTTCTCAGACAGTTTTAGAAGCTGCTAAAAAGATGGCTAGGGCAAGGGTAAGCACTCTTATAGTGGTTGAAGAAGGAAAGCCTATTGGCATTTTTACCGAGTCCGACATAGTTAAAAAGGTTGTAGCGAAGAACTTGCTTTCAAGCTCCATTAAGGTAGGAAGCATAATGACCCCTAAGATTATAGCCATAGCCTCGGATGCCACAGTTGACGAAGCAAAGGAAATGATGGCTAGATTTAAGGTACGAAGATTACCCGTAATAGATAGGCTCACAGGAAAGCTTGTCGGTATACTGACTGTTACGGATCTAGCCAGGTTATATCCTGGAGTATCCTCGTTAATGAAGCCTAGACCAAGAGTTATCAGTAGAGAACCTGTTTCGGGAATCTGTGAGCGGTGCTACAACTATTCTGATGATCTAAGGCTTGTCGATGGGGAGTGGCTATGTGAAACATGCAGAGAAGCCGATTAGCACCGCGTGTTAATATTTAAATCTTTGATAGTTAGGGTAAGCAATCGGCGAAGGCACTATGATATTTAGAATTAGAAACCAAGAATGCTCCATAGCTCAAGCTAAATATTTAAAGGAAGAAGCTATGTTGCTGGAACTGATGTACTTTTATACATTTATTTTATTTTTAAATTATTATAAGTTAAATAGGTGATATTAGTATGTCTATTAATAGAGAATATATAATATCATTTTATACGTGGTGGGAACCTGAAAGAGATTCAGATGAAGCCCTACGCCGCAGCCTATCCCAAATTTATGATATCGGATTCCAACACGTTTCATTCGACATCCAGCACACATGGTACCTGAGGAAAAAGGAGTATTGGGACCGCTTTGTGAACATATGTGAAAAGATAGGCTTGGATATACTACCTGTGGTCACATACGGCTATCTGCCAGATGCTAAAGTATTAGAGCATGTTACAGGCATTAAAATTTCAAGAGCAGCCCTTTCAGACGGTAGCATTGTCGACTGTGTAAATCCATGCGATCTAGATAATGTAGAGGGGCTCGCCCTATATATTAAGAAGCTAGTATCCGAATACAGTGAAACTTTCACAGTTATAGACGGCTCACCAGGCGTTATAATCTGGGAGCCAAGCATGGTAGTTTGGGGCCGTAGAGGTCGCCGTCATATAGGGTATGATACGTCTACTATTTTTAATTTTCAAAAGTGGTGTGCTGAACGTTACCATAATGTTTCATGTCTAAACAAGGCCTGGGGCTCTGATTTTAAGGATTTCAGCGAAGTAAAACCACCCCGTGAGAGTATTTGGGAGGGAGAGCGCCGAATAATATTTATGGAGTATAATAAGGCTTGGGATGACTGGTGTCTTTTTAGGGCTGAACGCCTAGCCGAGTTCTACAAGGCCTTAACAGAAACCCTTAGGTCGTCCGGTATTTCCGTGCTTATTGGACTTAGTCAGCATGGGGTGGTGGTTCAACATGATGCGTTCTATCATCGATGCATATATCTTCCTTTCTGGGTCAGGGTTCCTGCTAACCGGTTTATTGCTAGCGTTGATCTATACTGTAAGTCTCCCTCCGAGGTCAAGCTATGTTTTGAAGCAGAGTTAGCGATGTTTAGAAAATATTTTAATGATCATGTAGCCGCTTATGTGACGCCTATAGAGTCTTTTAATCTCGTGGCATATCCGGAGGAACTAGTTGAGATCTGTGATATGTATGGAGTTAAAGAGGTTAATTTTTATGCATGGAATGAAATGGGCGATGGAGCTAATATTAGGGATCACAACGAGATCTGGGACGGCATAAAAAATATAGTGTTGGGGAGAGTTAAGAGTTAGATTAGGGGGGAGAGGCATATATGAAATTTGAAGTGCCCAAGGCTCTGATTAGGCTTTCGCAACACCGTAGGTTCTGGGATTTCCTAGGGATCACTGTTATTGTTATTTTAACCATTACTTTACTCTATCTATTTTTAGCACCTAATCCTTCACCGGTCGAAACCCACAGAATTTTTGTAAAGGTTTACAAGGGAAAAAGCGATGCTATAGGCGCTAAAATATATGCGTTTGTAACCACGCCCGGAGGGCCTACAAGATATGTTGGCATGGGTGAGATAGATCTTTCCGGTTCCGGCTACGTCGAATTTCCGATTAAGGATCTCATAAGGGAATTTGAAAACTCTAAGTTCAATACTACGAAATGCGCGTTAGTCCCTCAGGTAATAGTGGTTGCAACATATAAGGGACAGTGCGTATTGGCGTCTTATCCATTGGCAGAATACGACCCTAAAACAGGAGACTATAAGCCTTCACCAAAGAAGAATCTTAAAATGTATTTAAAGAGATATGGTATGGCAGGACCTGATACTGGAATGCCACCATATATGATAGCTTACAAGGCTAGCTGGCAACGAATCACGCTTGCATGGATAATTAACAAAGAGGGCAAACCAGCGTTTTTAAGCGCTGAGCTAAAGAGCCCAATAATATTTGAAAGCGATTTACGTGTTTCGGTTAGCGGGTCTAACCTTATGAAGTTGGGCTCCATTAAAATATATGGACCTAAAGATCTCACTATTGGAAAAAGCGTAAATATACCGTCTGGCGAGGAAGGCACCATATCAGTTAATGCCCTTTTAATATGGGAAGAATGGGTTTACGGCGATGGCCACCATGAACATAGACTCTACATAGGAGACATCGATTTTAGCACTTTAGATGTTAAGGCCGGATCGCCGCTCTATCTACAGAAAGCCTGGACGAACCTCGGGAATAAAG
The DNA here is from genome assembly GCA_964433855.1 of uncultured Thermoproteales archaeon. Taxonomy (GTDB): domain Archaea; phylum Thermoproteota; class Thermoprotei; order Thermofilales; family CAYSTQ01; genus CAYSTQ01. The sequence continues at coordinate 795 of CAYSTQ010000180.1, read as the reverse complement.
GTGTTGTAGTTGAGGTGAAGCAGGGTAGTAACATTGGGATAATACTGCCTAAAACGTTTACAGACTTGATTCTTGAAGATATCCAGTCACCTTTAAGTCCTGAGCCTGAGACGGAGACAGGCATAAACATCAAAGTTATCTCAGGTTTTAACTTGAAGACGGAGATTCCTTCAGGGGTCACTGCCTGGAGATACCCGGGTAGTGGCAATGTCAAACCGCTGTATTTTAGAGTGGGGGATTAAGAACAGCTGCTATTGCCCCATATAAAACTATGTCTTCTTTAAGTGGCGTGATCACTATTTTGGGTATACGATTTATACTGTACTCTTTAATATAGTTTAGAATGGGAGTTAGCACTAATTCCTCATTGTTAAGAGCTACGCTACCACCTATTGTTATCAATTCAGGATCATAGATATTATTTATATTTGCAAATCCTATAGCGTTTAGATACCCTATGTAATCCACTATTTTAACTGCCGCTATATCCCCTTGTTTAGCAGCCTCAAAAACATCTTTAGAGGTAAGCACGCCATTATTTATCTTCTCATACAGTATACTTCCTTTGACCTCAACAATCCCTTCTTTTACAACTAACTTAACCAGGTTCGGAATATTCCGTCCTGAACAATATGCTTCCCAGTGACCTTTTTTACCGCAGCCACACGTTAACCTACCTTGATAGTCTATCACCATATGGCCTACTTCATGGGCATTCCCATCTTTTCCTAGAAGTAGATGCCCATCCACGTAAACCCCAGCGCCAATCCCTGTACTTAAAGTAACATAGACCAC
>CAYSTQ010000179.1:0-4337 GCA_964433855.1 uncultured Thermoproteales archaeon | reverse complement strand
TATAATTCTGGGAGTGGCGCGGGCACGCCTAGGCTTTAAGGACACTTATGAATGGATCCGTGGAGAGGCGCTTGCTAGGGCCAGGAGGAACGGTACGCTTGGGATGAACAGGCTTCAGCCTAGGAACCGGTTTAACGAGTATGGTCTCTATACTGAAATGTATGCTTTCCCTATGCTGGTTAACGAGATGCTGATGCAGTCTTGGGATGGTGTAATACGGCTGTTCCCCTGTATACCTAGGGGGTTGAAGGCCAGGTTTAAAGGGCTGCGCTCTGTGGGAGGCTTTCTGGTATCCTCCAGCTTTGACGGTGAAAAAGTTGGGAGAACCGAAGTGTTAAGCACGGCTGGGGGAGAGCTCCGCATAGTTAACTGTTGGGGGAAGGTTAGGGTTTATGAGGAGGGAAAAACCGTGAATTTCAGGGAGGAAAATGGTATGCTTATAATCAGGACGGAACGAGGAAGGAAATACATCATAGAGCCCTGTTGCTGACCCTGGTTAAGACCGGCGTCTGTTGTCCAGCTACTGGCTGAAACACTTTTATAGGTTAAACATGCAAGCGCTGTTTGGTGGAAAGGCGATGAAGTTTAAGATGGCCGCCATGGGCTTTCCCGGCGGCTGGAAATACCTAGGCAACATATCTAAGGAGGAGGATGTTAGAAGGCTTGCTGAGAATGGGTTGAACTCTGTTGCCGTCTGGACGAACAGGTTTAGAGTTTGGGCAGACCCGGCTCTTTCCAAAGGCCTGGAGAAGACCCTGGAGAACGCTAAGAAATACGGGCTAAAGTACTACAGCATGCTATACCTCGGCCCATCCTTCAGCTTCTACTCCCCGGTTAAATTCGGGCTATTTGTAGAGAGGAATGGTAAAGAGACTAAAGCAGCATGTCCTCTAGACAAGACCTTCTGGACGGAGTGCATAGTTAAGGAAGCTGTGAACACGGTTAAGCTTCTTAGAGAGGCCGACGGTGTGTTGCTTGAGCTCGAACTATACGGAGGTGGAGGCAGATACTCCCAGGGCTGCTTCTGCGACCAGTGTTTTAAGGGTTTCGCAGCACACGTCGATGTGGATGCTCCTGAGATCCCGCCTAGGCTGAGACACAGATGGCTCGCCTCAAAGGGCCTGCTTAAAGAATATTATGACTGGCTTAGCAGTAATGTATACGAGAACTACAAGGCTTATGGGGAGGAGTTGCTGGCGGTCAACGAGGATCTAACCCTGGGTTTCTACGAGGGGGGTCATCTGGACAGTTTTCTATGGTATATTAAAGCGGCTATAAGAGGCCTCAGTGATGCGGGAGCCAGAATACTCATCCTTGACCCTATAACCTATTCTGGGGGTGACGTCTGGAATAAGGTGGGCAAGCAGAAGCTCAAGCTAAGCACGATGAATGCCAAGACATGGTATCTCCCAGGCCTATACCTAGACGCGGTGGAGGTTGGGGTTGAGGCTGTCGGAAACCTTTGCAGCGTACTGCTCGAGATAGCCGACGGCTACTGGATATGGAACGAGAGAGTCGATATAGAGAACCCTCAGCTATGGGAAAACCTCCGCAGAGCTAACGCTACGCGGTAGACTGCCGACGCTGCTCAATACCTAGCTTCCCGAAAAAGCAGGTTAGGTTTTAATCCTCTTAAACTTTACAAGTATTTTCATCGTGATAATTGTTGTCAAGACTACTGTAACCGTTACCATAACTGCTCCTCCGGCCATCATAAATACCGGGGCTTTAAGGAGAAACGCCAACAGTAAGATTACCCCGGAGGCCGCCCATATTATACACATGGTTTTGAAGGCCCTTCTTGAAACGGAAAGTCTCTGATACCTGCTTAGGAGCCAAGCCCACGGAGCTATACATAATCGCTAACAGCGAGGTTACGGTTAGGCAGAAAATGATTACAGCGAGCTCGGGATTAAAGGCTAGAAGCCGATAGACGGCGGGGCCCAGATGTAGAGTTGCCATAAGAGGATATAGGGCTATCCTGGCCATGGTTCTTATAGTCCTGCTGCCAGCTATGGTGGACGCTATTGCTGGGCTGAACGTGTAATAGATCATGTTGAACACTCTCATGAACTGTCTTCCTGTAAACGTTGTTAAAATTACGTTATCTCTGAAACGTCTCAGGAACATCAGCTCTGGGCCTAGCTCGGATCCATAGGTGGCTGTGGCTATCAGACATTTGGAAACCTGTATTTCAAAACGTTTATACCACTCCTTTTTCTGATGACTCCACCGGCCGTCTTGCCAGTAGTAGGCGTCGACGCTGAGCCGGAGAGTCGTTTCATCGGGAGGCGCCATTAAATGTAAAACTCCTCCAGGACTCTAACCACGTCCTCTTTAGTAAGCCCAGATTTAGTTTCGTTAGTTGAACTCCTATACACTGCAAACGAGCGGTCTGACTCTAGGAAAATCGAAACATAGTCTCCCTCTCCACGGGTAACTATCATGTTAACAGGACAGAACTCTCCGGTTTCAGCTAGCTCCGGCGGGTAGGAGTCCGGCAGGTCCGCGAGAAGGTTTATCGCCTCGCTTAACGTTAAAAACCCCCTATCCACAACATCAAAGGAACCGTTTGCCTTAAAATCCTCTGAAACACCCTGGGTCTCAACCTTAAATCTAACCACCGGTGATCGCACAAAAACCCCTTTGCCGACATCAAACCTTAACACGCCAGCAGCCTCAACCGGGCTTTCTCCAGCAACAGTTTCTTTAACGCCTTTTTCCTCTTCTTCACCCTTAGCGACCGTTTCCCTGGCATGCTCCTCCTGAGGCGGTGCTGCCGGCTTTTCTATAGCCCGTTCTGGCGGCGCAGCTTGAACGCATCCCTCAAGAGCTTCACGAAACTGGCTAAGCCATTCTTCAGTTAAATATTCCCGGCTTATGGTTCCCTTATATGGGGCGAACGTCAGAGTGAATCCTTTACCTTCAATACTCAGCTTCAACTCAATGAACCGGCGTTTACCCATAACACCCATGCTCCTCTCAACCAGATTAACACCCTTTACGTATTCAAACGGTATTTTTATCGGCGTTCCCTTCACATAATATTGCCCGCCAAACCCAAGAGCCGCAAAAGCTAGGCCAGCCTTAATCGAGTCCTTAAGCTCGTCTTTCAGCTTCTTTGAAAAAGGCCCTGAAAGAGCCAAAGGAAGTTTCACGACAAGTTCTTTGTCGCCGATATCAACCTCACCATTACCCGTCTGGGGGAACGGCCCAATCTTCCACCAGAACAAGGCCTTAACCATGTATCTACCCTCGTTCTTAGCATTGTTCTATGTATAGCTGTATTTAAACATTAGCTTGCAAAACTTAGTGTTTCATTAAAAATTTTCTTTGATAAAAGATAATTTTCCGAACACTTATCTTAGAATAAATATTTTAAAACAACGTTCAGCTAACCCTCCCATGGCTTATTCTGGATCCCCCAGCAGAGCTATTATCTTTTATAATAAAGATAATTCTCTATTATGAGGATGGTGACCGGTTTGCCCCGCAGGATTAGCTGGTATCATCAGGTAATACATGAGGACGGCGAACCAGGTAAGCTAGTCAGCGGGAAGCATATAAATCTGGACAAGGCCCTTATCCTTCTAGCCTCGCTTCCCAGAACAGTTCCCGGTAGTCGGGGTGGAATAAGGGGTTTTCTCGCCGAGGATGAAAGTTTCCTAGAGTTCATGAACATTGGCAACGACGAGTTCCAAGTTAGATATGAAAACCCTAAAGCCGGAATATATCGTATGGGATTGCTAAGCTATCAGAAGGCTAGGGAAATGCTTACTGACTTTTTTACAGGCGAGAGGCCTAGGTGGTTAAATGAGCTAGAACCATATTGAGTTGTTATTTTATCTAAAAATATTTAAGTTACGAGCTCAGTAATAAATCGATATACTTCGGCTATCCACGTCCAGTATAAGGCTGAAGCCTGGCATGCCGTAGCCGGGAACTTCGATCACTATATCAAGCCTGCTTTTAACACCGGGTTTAAGCCCACCTCTTTCGAATACCTTAACAGTGGTTGTGGTGTCTACAGGAATACAGAACGGAGACGCAGCCGTTATCTGAGAAGCCTTAGTTTCGTTAGAGTCGACGATGAACGATATTTTATCCGGGTCAAGAGGCTCACCGTCGAGTTTTGCAGTAATTCTAGTTATACATATCGTCATGTACCTGTTTCTGAGCTTAAACATGAAGCCGTCGGGAACTCCATCGCCATCCTCGTCAAAGTTCTGTAAACTACCCTGTATAAATACGGCGTAAGATGACAAGCTGCCCACCTAAATATATGTACATACTAACTATATAAGTTTTTATAGTCAGACTGCGCTCAAGAGAAGACT
>CAYSTQ010000178.1:0-4341 GCA_964433855.1 uncultured Thermoproteales archaeon | reverse complement strand
TATCTCCTCCCGCGAGCTGGGCGTCTCCGCCGAATACGTCCCCGACGCTGAGGCGGGCGGCGTCCTGGCGCCTGTTTACGCCGTGGTTAAGGAGGTGTTCAACAACGTCGGTGTCTGGAGGGGGGTTTCCGTCAGGGTTGAGTCCGATATCCCCCCTGCCTCGGGCATGGGCTCCTCCGCGGCGGTGGCGGTGGCGACCGCTGCGGCCGTCTCCGGGTTTCTCGGTCTTAGACTCGGTCTCGACGAGGTTTCACAGATAGCGTATAAGGCTGAGAAGATAGTGCATGGGACACCTAGCGGGATAGATAACACCGTGTCGACGTACGGGGGCGCCATAGCGTTCCGTAGGCTGGAGGGCTTCATACCGCTTGAGGCTGACTTCACGGGCTACAGGCTTGTCCTAGCGGACTCGGGGATTCCGCGGAGGACCGGTGACCTGGTGGCCAGGGTTAGGGCTTTGAAGGCCAGGTATCCCTCTGTGATGGAGCCGCTCTACCACGCCGCGGGTAGGCTGGCCATAGAGGCTGGTAAGGCTATTCAGGATGGGGATTTCGCCAGGCTCGGGGAGCTTATGAACGTTAACCACGGCATGCTTTCGGCGATAGGGGTGTCTAACCACAGGCTTGAGCAGCTGGTCTACGCGGCCAGGGAGGCTGGCGCCCTAGGCGCCAAGATAACGGGAGCTGGAGGCGGGGGCTTCATAGTAGCCCTCGTAAGCGAGGAGAAGGCCTGCAGAGTGGCTGAAAAGCTAAAACCTATAAGTAGCCGCGTGTTCACGGTAGAGGTCTCTAGGGATGGTGTCAGGGTGGAGTAGCCGTGTTTCAGAGGCCTAGGGGCACCAGGGACTTCCTGCCGGGCGAGATGAGGGTTAGGAGGCGGGTGCTCAGCCGGATAACGGAGGTTTTCGAGTCCTATGGCTATGGAGAGGTTTTAACCCCTGCCTTCGAACACCTGGAGCTGCTGGAGGCTAAGGCTGGGCCGGAGATAAAGGAGCAGATATACTGGTTTGAGGATAAGGCCGGTAGAAGGCTTGGCCTAAGGTTTGAGCTGACGACGCCTATAGCGAGGATAGTGGCTTCAAGGCCTGAGCTGCCGAAGCCGATAAGGCTCTACTACGTGGCCCCTGTGTGGAGGTATGAGGAGCCGCAGAGAGGTAGGCTGAGGGAGTTCTGGCAGGCCGGCGTCGAGCTTATCGGGGCCTCCACCGTCGACGCGGATGCTGAGACGGCTGTTGTCATGTACAGGGCCTTGGAGGCGGCTGGGCTCGACGGGCTTAGGGTTAGGGTTAACAGCAGGCGTATAGCGGACGGGCTTGCCCGTAGATCCGGTGTTCCAGCCGGGCTTCTGGACGAGTTCTACAGGATTGTCGATAAGCTCGAGAAGCAGGGGGCTGAAGCCGTTGCCTCCGGGCTGAGAGGGCTTGGGCTCGGGGAGGACGCCGTTGACTGGGTTCTGAGATTCATAACGTTCGAGGCGGATAAATGGGATAAGCTCGACTACGCGGCTGGACAGCTGGGCGGTGAGGCGGCTGAGGAGGCTGGTCGACTGAGGCGTTTCCTGGAGCTGCTCATAGACGGGTACGGGGTGCCGGAGGAGGGGGTTGAAGTAGACCTGAGCATTGTCAGGGGTATAGGCTACTACACTGGCATAGTGTATGAGGCCTCTGCAGCCGGCGCCGAGGACGTTGGCAGCCTGGCTGGGGGCGGCAGGTACGACGACTTGATCAGGATAGTCGGCGGCCCCCCGACCCCTGCGACCGGGATGGCTATAGGGGTTGAGAGGGTTATAGAGGCCTTGGTCTCCAAGGGCGCTGTCAAGATGGAGGAGTTCCCCCCTCAGGCCCGGGTTATGGTGGTTTCCACGGAGTCCGGGCTTGCGGTGGAGGCCGTTAAGACGGCTGAGAAGCTGCGCAGGGCCGGGGTAGCCGTGGCGGTGGAGGTTATGGGCCGTAGCATCAGGGCGGCTATGTCGCACGCTAACAGGTCGGGCGTTAAATATGTGGTCATAGTCGGGAGACGGGAGCTCGAGAAAAGATGTGTGTCGGTTAAAGACATGGAGAAGGGGGTTCAAAGAGAGGTTCCGGTGGGGGAACTGGTTGAGGCTGTGGTTAGCGGCCTACGGTCTTAGAGAACTCCTTCCTAAGCCTTTCCAGAGTGCTAACTTTTTCCGCTAGGTGCTTCTTGAGCCTCTGTATGGTTCCGACGGGCGTGGGGTCAACCCTGTTAAGCAGCGCCAGGTAGTAGGAGACCAGGTCTCCCTGGTATATTAGGGAGAGTATTTCGCTTAGCCTACAGCCCTCCCGGGCCCGCAGCTCGTAGACGGGGACCCCCAGCTCTCTAAGCACGGCCTCCATGAACTCCACTCTAGCCCCAACCTCGACTCTCTCCTCGCTGCCCCTTAGGAAGACCGCTGCATGCGGTTTCACGTCTGACTTCTCCCAGCCCATTATCTCGTTATGGTTCTGCTCCGGCAACTCCTCGAACCTGGCCAGGACCTTGCTGTTCTCGTTCAGCTGCGTCTTAAACCTGAGCCCGGCGCTTCTGTAGGGCCAGTAGGCGTATATGGCCGGGATCCGGCCCTGGAGCGCCGCCGCAAGCTTCTTCAACGGGTTTTCCTCGTAGGGCGTGTCAAAGCCTAGCTTATCCCTTATCCCAGCAACGGCCTCCGCCGCCTCCTTGACCCATTCCTCCACATTCTTGACTAGCTCGAACTTCTCCAGTACGACCAGTAGGGGAACCATTAGGAACGGCAGCGCCGCCCTAGGCTGGTAGCCCTGGGGAACCCTTATGAAGGGCACCCCGGCGCTGGACGCCATGTCGCCCAGGAGGCCGCCGGACGCTACCGCTATTACTGGACACCCCTTTCTGACGGCTTCGATGAAGCAGCTTATCGTCTCCTCGGTGTTCCCGGAGTAGCTTACGGCTACCACCAGGGTGTCTCCGCGGGCGAAGCCTGGCAGGCTGTAGCCCCTAGAAACGGTTAAAGGTATTGGAAGAATGTCACGTGTCAGGTCTCTGACTATGTCTCCCCCTATCGCCGATCCGCCCATTCCGGCCACGACGACGGATGAGAGGCTACGGTAGTTCAGCGTGCGGCCGCCGACCTCTATGGATCCCGGTATTTCTAGGCGTGCCGCCAGCCTGTAGGCTTCAACCAGGTTCTCAGGGGTTTTCTCGATCATTGAAAGCATTCCGCCCCGGTCTATCCTGGAAGCCTGGGGCCTCGAGTCCAGTACGGATGACACTACGCCACCTCCAGGCCAAGCCTAGCCGCCGTCTCTTTGAAGCGTAGAGCGTCCTCGAACATAAAAACGTTGTTGAACATCACGTAGACGTCTCGGGACTCGCCGCCGAGGGACTTGACGATCCCGGCCAGCCTGCGGAGGTCATCGTCGGTGTACCTGTACCTGTAGTTCACCTCGCGGCCGCCGAGGCCGTGGAGCCTGAAGTACAGAATGTCCCCGGCAGTAGAGGGGGGACGGCGGAGAGGGTCGACAACGTGTATCAGGTCAAGGGACTCACAGAGCCTGCGCACCTCCTCTGGGTGCTCATGCCACGTGCCCCTGGGCTCCCAGCCGAGCCTCAGCCCGTCTCTGTGGATGCTGGTGAAGAAGGCCTCGACGTTCCCGGCGTTTTCCTCGCTGTACCTGAAGGATGAGGGCGTCTGGAAGACGCAGATCTTGGCCTGGAGACGCCTACATATGTCCAGTGTCTGCTCCCAGGCATTGAAGTTCTCCTCTGTTGGTCTGAGGAAACCGTACTTGTCCCAGGAGTCCCTGGGTGGTTTAAACCTGCATCTCCTCCAGGTTGGGGAGGAGGGGGGATGGGTTACGGCCTGCCAGGCTTTAACCGTGAACTCGAAGCCTTCGGGGGCCTGGCTGCGCCATCTATCGGCGGTCTCCGGCCTGGGTAACTGGTAGAACGTGCTTTGGAGCTCTACCACGTTGAACGTCTGGAAGTAGCGGCTTCTGCCGCCTTTAGCCGACCATCCACACGTGCCTATTTTAACAGTCAAAAAGAGCCACCTTTAAACCTGGGAAGGGAGCTTAAAAAATAGTGGGCTGGGAGACCCTTATATTATTTGCTTCTTGTTGCCGGACTCGTCTACCTCGTATATGTGTATGACGTTTACCGGGCAGCCTTCAGCTGCCTCCTTGTTGCACTCTAGCTCGGCTTCAGATATCTCGGTTTTAAGCGGCTTGGCTAGGCCGTCGTCAGCCATCTCCCAGTTGTCGGGGCAGACGGCAGCGCATGCCCCGCATCCTATACAGTTATCCCTGTCCTGCTCAATAACGTATTTCTTAGGCATCTAGGCCCACCTCTCTGGCAAACAAGCATTAGT
>CAYSTQ010000177.1:0-4434 GCA_964433855.1 uncultured Thermoproteales archaeon | reverse complement strand
AGCGTTCCACGCCGTCGCGGCCGTGATACGGAACACGGGGATCCACCGGTTCTCTAAGCGCCTCTTCTGCCGCATATTCTGGCCGTGTACGCGGGTTGCCCACGATCCCTAGAACCCACCAGCGTCCCGGTGTACCGAAGCTGTCACAGAGCTCCTCAGCCGTTATCTCGCCTTTATCAAACCTGTTTATTTGTGAAACAAGCCTTTGAAGCGGCGAGGCCTTATCTAAAACGGGTTTCTCTTTTAGAATTGTGTGCCACATCCCGATGTCAACGTCTTCCCGTTTCAAACTCTGCTTTCTTAACCCGTATTTCAGCTCCAGCTCAGGCGAATATACGTACCACAGCGGCGCGCCGCTGTAGAACCATATATACCGTTTCGCGACCGTGCGCAGGATAGCCATCTGCTGACGGAGCTCCTCGATTCCCCCCACGGCCTTATAGGATAACCTACACCGCCGGTTTCAACCATGTGGAGAGGCCAGACCCCTGGCGCTATAGTGCAGCGCCGTCTCCAGTATTCTACGACATGTTGGCTGGCAATAGTCGCTATTCCAGCGTCCTCGAAACGGCAAGCAGCCAGGTTTGTCACAGGATCGAGGAGAGAGTACGTGAACTCTGAGCCGAGATGGAGGCCGCCGGGAGCGTCGCGGCCAGCCATCTCATCCAGCAAACCTAACAGATACATCCGCTCAATAGGTCGTGTACGTAATGTGCCCGGCAGGACTATTATCGCGGCCTCAGGGAACACGTCTAGAATAGCGGCTGTAGAAACCCTTCCTTGCCGTCTAGCCGCCGACAAGAGATCCGAGACCGTATAGCCCCTATAAGCGTATATCTCGTTGTCTACCTCATATCTAGGATACGGATACTCGACGTCTATACATACCCCTCTAAACCCTAGATCTCGGGCGGTTCTGCCAAGGGACATAAAGTGCTGCCGCATCTTACCGGTAAAAGACTCGGACAGCAGGGTTTCGGGAGACGGCCATTTCCCGTCTCTGCTGAAATGCACTGTTAAGAAGTTTTCAGCGGCGCCGGCCGCCCTTAAAGCCGAGACGCTACATCTAGTAGCCTCTATCCACGCGCCGTCTCTAGCCGCTTCCCCGTCAACCCCTAGTAGCCGGGCTAGATCATCATCCCATGAGCCGACCACGAAAAAGAAGCCGTCGTAAAGCTCTGCAACGGCCTCGGCGTGCTCCTCTAAATACCCGTTCGGTTGCGCGGAGTAACATATGGTGAAGGGCTGGGTTTTAACCATCTCAAGCCCCCAGGATAGCTTGGATCTTTATCAGAATATAAGCTATAACGTAGTTAGCTAAGCAAAAACGGTTAGACTTAGGCGTTAATGCTGGCTACCTGTAAGGTCTTTATGTATCGTTTCAGCCACTCTCCTCCCTGCGGCCAGGGCCTCTATCACCGTTGCTGCCCCTGTGACGACGTCGCCCGCGGCGTAAACCCGATTGATGGAGGTCCGCCCTTCCTCATCAACCACTATGTGGCCGCGCCTATCTACTTTTAGACCCGGGGTGGTTTTCTGTATAAGCGGATTTACCTCTGCCCCTATGGCGACTACCACGGTGTCCGCCTCGATCAGAAACTCTGAGCCGGGAACCGGTATCGGTCTTCTACGCCCGGATTCATCGGGCTCCCCGAGCCTCATCCTGATGCATTTAACCGCCTTAACCCATCCCTTTTCATCGCCTATGAACTCTATGGGCTGGGTTAGGAACATGAATTTAACACCCTCCTCCTTAGCGTTTCCAACCTCTTCCTCCCTGGCAGGCATCTCACGTTCGGTCCTCCTGTAAACCACGGTTACGCTCTCTGCGCCAAGCCTTAACGCAACCCTAGCCGCATCCATTGCCACGTTACCGCCGCCCACCACGATGACCTTCTTACCGACCTTTATCGGCGTATCATACTCAGGGAAGAGGTAGGCCTTAAGCAGATTCACCCTTAGCAGGAACTCGTTAGCCGAATATATGCCTCCGAGATCCTCTCCGGGAACATTTAGGAACCTGGGTGTGCCAGCTCCAGTGCCTATGAATACGGCGTCGAATTCCCTCAGGAGCTCCTCTATTGTGAACAGTTTACCTACGACCGCGTCAACCCTTATTTTAACCCCGAGCCGCCTCAGATACTCAATATATGCCTCTACGATGTTTTTCGGAAGCCTGAACTCAGGTATGCCGTAAGTTAAAACACCGCCGGGTTTATGGAGCGCTTCAAAAATCACTACTTCATGCCCTCTCCTCCCCAGCTCGGCCGCCACCATGAGGCCCGCTGGGCCAGAGCCTATGACCGCCACTCTCTTACCCGTCGGCTTCGGCTTTTCAGTAGGGTTAAGCCCTTTGCTTAGCCCATAGTCGCCGACGAGTCTTTCAAGCCTGCCTATGGCTACCGGGTCGCCGATTCTGCCAAGCGTACAAACACTCTGGCAGAGAAGCTCCTGTGGACACACACGGCCAGTTACAGCCGCGAAATAGTTCTTCTCCAACACTATGGAGAGAGCCTCATCTAGCTTTTTCTCGCTGATCATCTTTATGAAGCCCGGTATGTCTATGTGGAGAGGGCAGGCCTTTACACATGGAGGGTTTCTGCATTGAAGGCATCTGGAGGCCTCTCTTACGGCCTCGTCGATATCATAGCCGAGCGACACCTCTTTAAATGTGGTTCTCCTCTCCTCAAGGCTTAACTTCCTAACTGGTGTCTGCTTCTTGACCGGCTTCCTGCTCACCTAGAACACCTCTTTTCAAACTCTTCGAGAGCTCTTTTCTCATAGTCCTTATACATGTTAAGCCTCTGGATGAGCTCAACGAAGTCTACCTGGTGGCCATCAAACTCAGGCCCTTCAACACAGGTGTACCTTATCTTGCCTCCCACACGTACACGGCAACCACCGCACATGCCGGTCCCGTCAAGCATCAATGGGTTCAGGCTTACCAGCGTCTTAACCCCGTATGGCCTAGTGACGTCGCTGACCACCTTCATCATTATTGTCGGGCCGACCGCGTACACCAGGTCTATTTTCCTGCCCTGCTCCAGGAGCTCTTTAAGGACGTCTGTTGTAAACCCTTTACGTCCCTTACTGCCGTCATCGGTTGTCACGTAGAGCTCGTCGCTTACGCTCCTCATCTCCTCCTCGAATATTAGAAGATCCTTGTTTCTAGCCCCTATTATCGATATGACGTAGTTGCCCGCCTGTTTAAAGGCCTTAGCCACGGGATAGGCCGCTGCAACCCCGACTCCGCCGCCTACGCAGACCACCGTCCCATACTTCTTGACCTCAGTCGGATTCCCCAGGGGACCAGCCAGGTTCAGTATGTGGTCGCCAGCCTTCAGCATCCCAAGCTTCCTCGTCGAAACCCCGACCTCAAGAAACACCATGGTTATAGTACCCTTCTCCTTAGAGGCGTCCACTATTGTTAGAGGGAACCTCTCCCCCTTCTCGTCAACCCTTAGTATGACAAACTGGCCCGCCCTAGCCTTCTCAGCTATCTCGGGCGCCTCAACCTCTATAAGCTTCACACCCGGCGCCAACTCCTTCTTTCTAACTATCTTGTACATCGCCTATCCCTCCTTAGGCGTATCTTTACCCGTATTTAAACTCGTGGACGCTGTTTAAAACCTCGGTTAGCAACTTAACTGTGCTTGAAAAATCTTTCAGAGAGGCTAGACACCTAGGCGAGTGTATATATCTGCAGGGAACCGATATGACGGCCGACGGCACACCGCTTCTCGACACATGTATTCTCCCAGCGTCAGTCCCGCTTCCAGGCGATATTTGGAGCTGATAAGGTATACCGGCCCTTGAGGCCACCTCCTCGATAAATTTCAGGAATCTACGGTTGGCTATCATGCTGGCATCCATAACGCGGAGCGCTGGGCCTTTCCCTATCCTTGTAACGGCTTCCTGCGGCGGGATTCCGGGAGTGTCACCCGCCAATGTCCCCTCCAGTACTATAGCCACGTCCGGTGCAATATTGTAAGCCGCCACCGTGGCGCCGCGCAGCCCCACCTCCTCCTGAACGGTGAAGACCGCATAGAGCGTGCCCCTGAAGCCATCTAGTTCCTTTAAGGTTGAGGCGATGACGGCGCATCCCATTCTGTCGTCAAACGCCTTCCCCATCACGTAGTCGTTCGGCAGACTCCTAAAACACGTAGTGAAGAAGACGAAGTCTCCGACTCTAACGCCCAACTCCTCCACAGCCCTCCTACTTTCAGCGCCTACGTCCACATAAAGATCCTCAAACCTGACCTGCCTTCCTTCCCCTCTGGCCTTCACCTGCTTTCTAATGTGCGGCGGCACGGTGCCTATAACCCCATAGACAGGGCCGTTAGACCCCCTTATTCTGACCTCGTTGCCTGGCAGTATGTCGGGGCTGAGCCCGCCTACCCTAACTATACGTATGAAGCCATTATCCTCAACGTG
>CAYSTQ010000176.1:0-4451 GCA_964433855.1 uncultured Thermoproteales archaeon | reverse complement strand
TGCATGGCTTAGCCCCACCCCGATAGCGGTCGGGTCCGGCAGGATCAACCGGAGTTGCGGCCGCAGGCTTTGGTCGGCGGAGGGTTGCGTGGCGGCTTGTCCACGGCCTTTCTCGGATCCAAGCTTCCAGGAGGGGGCGTCCCCCCTGGTTTGCTTGGACCCACATTGTTAGATTCCTGTACCCGCAACCGGAGGCTAGGTTTTCATCCTCGGGCGTTGCGCCCGCGTCTACCTGAGCCGCCGTTAGTTGCGGGACATTATACATCCTTTCTGAACCTCCTTATATCGTTTACTCCGGTGTTTTAGCGTGTAGACGGCTGTGTTTCGGCTGTTGTGTTTACTGAACGGTATAGCTTAAATATTTCTTTGGGGCTTCTATTAGCGATTAACGTTAGGGCCCGTGGCTCAGCCTGGTCAGAGCGTCCGGCTGATAACCGGAAGGTCGGGGGTTCAAATCCCCCCGGGCCCACCATATTTTTGGCTTTTGCGTGGAAGAGCTTGCCCCGTTTCCGCTTGTGTAGCTGTCGGTCTCCTGGGCTGTATAATGTATTACGGTAAGCTTGGCTGTGAGCCTAGGGCGTGAACCATCTTTTCATTAACCGGCTTTCTGAGCCGCCTATAAGGGTCTTGGAGGGTGCTGCCGGGGAGGGGCTGTCTAGGGTGTATGCGAGGCATGTTCTGCGGGAATGAGTGTTTCCACGTTGCCGGGGGGGGGCTGTAGCTGGTTAAGCAGGTTTTCTGCGTCTAGCCATGGCCTGGATGGACGGCTGCGCCGGCTTTAATGTTCAGCGCTGGATAGCTGCTCTATGAGGAGCTGTTTCTCTTTCTCGTAGTCTGGCTTGGCGCAGTCCAGTATGACGGCTCGCCGGCTTCCTGTGAGGGGGTCTTGAGTGACTGCTGCTTTGAAGACGTATTCTCTGCCTAGGACGTCTTGTTTAGCTGCTTCCGCCATCTCGCTTATCGCTTTCTGGCTGCCGAGCTCGCGGAGGTCTTCCATGCTTAGCCCTAGGAGGCTTTCCAATACGTGGGGGCTGTTGGTTACCGCTTCAAGGGTTTCTGTGCCGTCGTCTAGGGTGGCTCTCAGGGAGGCTATGGCTACGGCTTCCTCATCCAGGGTGTCTAGCTCGTAGATTAGCTGTGTCTTTTTCGGCGTGTAGAAGGCTGTTTTTATCCATAGCCTTGTTATCGCCGCTCGGAGTTCAACCATGCCCGCGGCCTCCTTGACGGTTGCCGCGCGGACGGCTGGCAGCCTGTGGAGGGGTTGGCCGGGGTACACGTCTATTTGGGACCATGGGTTTAGCCTGTATTTGTCTTCGCTGAGTGTTATGTCCCAGAGCTGGATTTTGGGCTGGCCGTCTAACGCGTTGAGCAGGGGGGCTAGCCTGTTGACGCTTGGCGCCTCGACTCTGACGCTTCTGGCTAGGCCGGTTATGATTAGGCATGCCCCGTATCTCCCTCGCGGCTCCAGGAAGGCTAGGTAGCCTGAGAGGTCGACTGTTTCACGGGGTTCCAGCCTGTCTACGTCTGTGGGGCTGGCCGGGCTGCTGGGCTGGGATGCGCGCACTAGGGCAGCCGTGTATCTGGTTGCCCTGTATTCGCCTGGCCGGTTGCCTGGCTGTAGACATGTGAAGGTGGCTGTAGTCCCGGGCTGTAGCTGTGACAGGGAGTCGGCGGAGGCCCCCCAGGCTATGATCCTTATCTTTTCTCCTGCTTCGTTTACTCCTCTTATGCAGGCTACCGGTCTTGAGGCCTGGAAGCTTTTCACGTAGGCCTGGGATTTGAACACGTTCTCTATCTTCAGGGTTATGGTTTCACCCGTTGTTTCCCGGGGGGCTAGCTCCTCTATGGCTGGGAGGCCTTCTTCCTCGGCTGGCTTGATGGCGCCGTCGTCGCTTAGGTATAGTCTTAGCCTATCCCTGTATTTTCGGACGTAGCACCCGGTGATCTTCACCGGGGCGCCGGGTATAACCCATGGTTCCTTGAGGACGTCGGCTTGGTTGTTCCAGAGCACGAGCTCTATTCTGCCGGTCTCGTCCGCCAGGGTTAATCTGGCGACCACGCCCTCCCCTTTGCTGCTCCTGTACTTGCGTGGAGGGGTTATTGCTATTATCCTGGCGTGGATTGACAGTTTTCTCAGGCCGTTGACGAGGTCGCCGATTTTCAGGCTGGTTTTGGTGAACTGGGGCTGTCTGGGTATTTCGACTCCTAGCTCCTTCGCGACTATTAGGGCTGCCGCCTCCTCCTCTATGAGGCCTCCAAGCTCCTCTACTTTTCTTTTTATTGCTTTTAGCACGGTGTCGGGGTCGATGTTTTTACGTTTGACAATATAATTCACTATTTCGTTTAGCTGCATTTCACACCACTTCTCCGCTGATTGGTTGTTTGAAGAACAAGTTTAAATAAGTTGAGTGAATCTCTATTCAACATATAGGTTGGGGAGTGGTGCTATGTCTGAAATAAAAAAGGCCTCGGAAAAGGTTGGTACCTGGGAAATAGGCGAGATAAACTTTCCGTTTTCGGAGGCGTTCAGGATAAGCCTTGAAAGTATAAGGAAGAGGTTTGTCAGGGCGGCTATAACGACCGTGGCGGTGGTTCTCGGCGTGGCCTTCCTGTCGAGCCTGATGCTGATGGCCGCTATTCAGAACGTCTACACGGGGGCGACCGGGATACAGACCTACCAGTACTGGCTTCTCTTCATCTCGCTCCTTGTCTGCGGCGTAGGGATTACTAACAGCATGCTTATCGCCGTGGCCGAGAGGTATAAGGAGATAGGGACTCTTAAGACCCTGGGGGCTCTGGACCGGCACGTACTCATGCTCTTCCTCAATGAGTCCATAATAATAGGGGGCGTGGGCGGCATGGTCGGCTACGGGGTCGGCCTGGTAGCTGCAATGATCTACGGCTTCCTGACTGTTAAGACGGAGAACATAATGGGGCTTATAGGCCAGGCGTTGACGCAGCCGAACACTATGCTGCCGATATTGACCGGTGTTCCGACCGCTGTAGCGTTGTTCATCATTTCGATACTGCTTTCAATATTTCTAAGCATGGCGGCCACACTGTATCCGGCATACTACGCCGCAAAGCTTAATCCGGCAGAGGCCTTAAGATATGAAGTATAAGGGGTGGTATGGATGAGGTACGAGTACACGGTTGAGACCGAGGACCTCGCGAAGTACTACTATATGGGCAGCTTCGTGGTTAAAGCCCTCGACGGCATAGACCTCAAGGTTAGACGCGGCGAGTACGTGTCGATAATGGGCCCGTCCGGCTCGGGGAAAACCACTCTCTTCAACATGATAGGCGGCCTGGACAGGCCTACTAGAGGTAAGGTGTATATAGACGAGGTGGATATAAGTAAGCTTGACGCCTACGAGCTGGCGTGGCTCAGGGCCCGAAAAATAGGATATATTTTCCAGACGTTCAACCTGATACCGGTGTTAACCGCTATTGAGAACGTTATGCTGCCGATGATATTCGTCGGCACGCCGAGGGAGCAGAGGATTAAGAAGGCTACTGAGCTTCTCAAGGCTGTCGGCCTCGGCGACAGGCTTGACCATAAGCCAGGTGAGCTGAGCGGCGGCCAGCAGCAGAGGGTGGCTATAGCCAGGGCTTTAGCGAACGACCCGGCTATAGTGCTCGCCGATGAGCCGACCGCCAACCTAGACCTGCATACTGGACTGGAGATCATAAACCTGCTTAGGGCTATGAACAAGGAGAAGGGCGTCACGATAGTCACCGCTACCCACGACTTGAAGATGATCGACGTAAGCGACAGGATAATCTATCTGCGTGACGGTAAGATTGACAGGATTGAGACCAGGGCGGAGGTAACGGTTGAGCTTTAAAGCCTACGTGTTTTTGTTTTAAGCATTCCTTTAAGCAGCTTCATAAGCACGTCGTAATATTCTTCGTCCCGCATGGACACTTCTTCGTATACGCCTGTCCGCTGAGCTATTTTAACAGCCTCCATATGGTAGCATCTGTCGGCTGACTTCTTGAGTAGAACGTTCATGTAGAAGCCCTTGCACGAACAGTAGAGCCCGGGTAGAACAAGGTACTCCGTGTTTAAGTCGCTGCTTATGACGGCCCATAGCACTGTGGAGCTCGGCTTGAAAACATATTTCAGGACTCTGCGGCGTTTAACGGCCTCTGCCGCCTTTGACGCGATGCTTTTCTTTGACACGGTTCTTCACCGGCAGATACCTTATTAGCTAATAATAGCGTTATCCTTTAAAAACGGTCTTAAACGTTTGTAGGCTATCAGTCCTGCGAAGGGTTTAATTACATGTTCAAAGTTTTTCTTTTAGGGGCCGTAGTCCAGCTTGGTAGGATGCGTGGCTCGGGCCCACGTGGTCCCGGGTTCAAATCCCGGCGGCCCCACCATCCTTCGTCTGCCCAGCTTCCCCGGTGTTAAAGAACGTTTTAAATAGGTTGCTTCTCTCCGGCTT
>CAYSTQ010000175.1:0-4458 GCA_964433855.1 uncultured Thermoproteales archaeon | reverse complement strand
TATAGCCAGCGAAGCTGGCGACCTGGGTATTAAGGGTACGGCTCTGGACGCCGCTAGACGACTCCTTGACTCAAATCATTACGACATGGTCTATGTCTGCGGTAGAGAGGCCATGATACTGGCGGTAGTCAAAGAGTGTGTCTCTAGAGGGTTAAAATGTGAGGCCTCCCTTGAGAGACTTATGAAGTGTGGAGTGGGTCTCTGCGGAGCATGCGTCATAGATCCTTTAGGGGTTAGGGTTTGCCGTGACGGCCCGGTCTTCAACGGGGACGATATTCTTAAGATGTCTGATCTAGGAAGGTACTGGCGCGGCCCTAGTGGAGCAAAGGTGCCGCTCAAAGAAGGGGTGTCAGCCTTTGAATATGAGGATTAAGTTTGCCGGCATGACTTTTCAGAATCCGTTCGTGCTGGCATCCGGTATACTGGGGGTTTCTGCAAGCCTGCTTAAAAGAGTTGAGACGGCCGGCGCAGGGGCTGTCACCACCAAGACTGTTACTAGGAAGCCTAGATCCGGTTACAGGAACCCCGTCGTGGTCGAGCTTGAGTACGGGCTTTTAAACGCTATAGGGCTTTCCAACCCGGGGGTTGAGGAGTTTTCAAAGGAGGTTGCTGAGGCTAAGAAGATCTTATCGATACCCTTGATAGCCAGTGTAACGGAGAGCTCGGGCGGGGAGATGGTTGAGCTAGCCACGGCTATGGAGGCAGCTGGAGCTGACGCCGTAGAGCTAAACCTGTCCTGTCCGCATGTGAAGGGGCATGGGCTGGAGCTTGGACATGATCCTGGCGTGGTTAGAGAAGTCGTTTCAGCTGTTAAATCCGTGGTGAAAATCCCGGTTCTGGTTAAGCTGTCCCCGAGTCTACCCAGCCTAGTACCAATAGCTGAGAAAGCTGTTGAAGCTGGAGCTGACGGGGTAGTTGCGGTAAATACGATTAGGGCGATGGCTATAGACGTGGATTTCCGCAGGCCTGTGCTCACCTCTGTATACGGCGGTCTTTCAGGGCCGGCGCTGCATCCCATAGCGGTAAGGTGCGTATACGAGGTTTACGAGGCTTTGGGCGACGTTCCGATAATAGGGGTTGGCGGTGTTATAACCTGGAGAGACGCCGTAGAGCTTATGCTGGCCGGCGCCAGGGCGGTCGGCGTCGGTACTGGGATAATGTACAGGGGGCTTGAGATATTTAGGGAGTTGAGAAAAGGACTTGAGGCCTACATGGAGAAATACGGGTTCACGACCCCTGAAGAACTAGTGGGCGCGGCGCATAAGTAACCTTAAGTGGTTTTGAAGAGGCTTCAGTCTCCTCTCAGGCTGGCGCAACCATTATTTCTACGGCTAAACGTTTAGTATTCGCAGGTGAGGCGTTTGGAGTACGAGATTATCTATAGGCCTAGCATAGGTAAATTTCTGGTGAGGCTTGAACCCGGAAAGTATGCCTTTCTTTCATATAGGGTTGAGTCTGGAAGACTGTATATTGACAGCGCTTACACGCCTGAAGAGTATAGAGGCAGGGGTATAGCGACAAGGCTTATGCTAGCGGCTATTGAGTATGCTCGTGGAAAGAGGTTGAAGATAGTGCCTATATGTAGTTCGCAGTACGATTTTTCGATAAACACCCTGAGTACGGCGACATGCTAGCCCGAGAAGATTAGCTTCGTCGTCTCATCATGTAGACCGCTAGAGCGGCGGCGACCACTGCAGCTATTACCGCGGCAATGAGCTCGAAACCGAAGCCCCCAGCGCCGCCGCCTGTCTTTTTCCCGGGTTTAGGCGGAGGTAGCAGAGCCCCGGCATCCACATCTGATATTAGCGACGTTGCGCCGCTGAAACCTCTGTAAACCTCGATTATAATAGGGGCCGTGCTCTTAACGATATGTACGCCTGTGCTGGAGACCTCAAGATACTGGTTGGCCGCCGTCTCCGTACGCATGCCGTCCACCACAACAGTTGCCTCAAATGGAGAAAATATCACAGCGCCGCCCTCCTCCGGAATATAGAACCTTAGCTCGTCTCCGGCTCTAACGCCGAACACGGCTATTCCCTCGCCCTCCTCCGGATGGCATACTCTGAGACCTGTGCAGAAGCTGAGAAAGACGGTTACGTTAGCGCTTGCCTCGATCTTGTACGGTGTCTGGCTAGACCTAGTATTGAAGTACCAGTAGGCGCCTTTCTCCACGTCTGCGTCGGTAAAGGTTTTCTCTTTGATCTTTGAACCGGTCCTCGCATCGTAAACCACTACTTTGCAGGGCTTGTAAGGTATGATAGCCGCCGGGTTATTCGAGTACAAATGCGTGATATATAACCTGTCCTTATGATAGCCTCTCGACCCGACCGCCATAGCCATACTGTGGCTTTCAATCTGCATCAACGCTATCCTTCCCGTCGACACCACCCTGTAAGCCACGCCTGTAGCCATTGAGAGCCCTGCCGTCTTATTCTGTCCGATGCTTACCTCCTGAATCTTTTTACCCTTAGAATCGTAGACCCTTATTACGGCGTCCTCATAGGCTATCGCCGTGGGAGCGGTCTCCCTCGCCGATAAAGGAGAAACTATGAATTCCGTACCAGCCATAACGCCGCTGGCCGACGGGAAGAATAATGTCGACTGCAGACTACCGGTCTCTATCAGGATAGCCGTGATCCTATTACTGGTTTTAAGCATGTAATGGCCAAGGGATAGGTTGGCTAGGTCGACTATCTGCATTCTGTTTATTACGCCGCTTACCACTTCTTCAACGACTAGGCCTCCCTGCTGCAGCGAGTAGAGAACGTAGCTGGTGGAGTCGTTTATACCTACTAGCCTGAGTGTCGCCGTCTGTTCGCCAAATCCTGATACGAAGAAGTAATACCTATGCTCCGTCTGCCGAATTCCTCCCAGGCTTTGAACCGAAAACATGACCAAGAATAATACGGCGATTATGAGTGCACGCCTTAACATTCGTCAACACCAAGGATATATATTCTCTAGACCGCTTTTAAGTTTTGATACATGGTTTTTGACGTTTACCCTAAGCTTAGAAGCCCTTGAAAATTATCAAGGAAATCTGAGGATCTACAGCAAGCGATAAATAATTTATGGTCTCACTTTTAAATCATGAAAAGAATAGTTTTGGCTGACAACGGCAAGACCGACTACAAAATAATTATAGGTGTAGATGCCTCACCATCGGAGAAGCATGCAGCAGAGGAACTCAGGCATTTCCTGAAGATAATATCCGGCGCCGAGTTCGAGATAGCTACAGATGAAGCCGAGATGGGGGATAAGGAGATCCTGCTTGGCCTAAACAAGCATGTGAGAAAGCTAGGTATCAACATAGATCTTGAAACCCTTGGGGATGAAGGCTTCGTAATTAAAACGTATGGAGACCACCTTGTGATAGCTGGAGGAAGACTAAGAGGGACCATGTACGGAGTATACACGTTTCTTGAAAAGTATCTAGGCTGCCGCTGGTTCACGTCTAAGGTGAGCAGGATACCTAGGCTCTCCAGAATAGAGCTGGAGCCCATAGATGATCTGGAGACGCCGGCCTTCGAATACAGGGATGTGTATTATACTGACGCCTTCGACGGGGACTGGGCTGCCAGGAACAAGGTGAATGGCGCATTCGCCAGGCTTGACGAGAAAAGAGGGGGAAAGATAACCTACTACCCCTTCGTCCACAGCTTCGACATGCTTATCCCAAGTGAATTGTATAACGAGCACCCAGAGTATTTCCCGATGATAGACGGGAAGCGGGTTAGCGGTTACGTCCAGAGATGCCTCAGCAACCCGGATGTCGTCAGGCTGGCCATAGAGAGGGTTAAGCAATGGATAAAGGAGCACCCAGAGGCCAAGATAATCTCGGTCTCCCAGAATGACACGGGTAAATGGTGTCAGTGTCCCCAGTGCAAGGCCCTAGACGATGCTGAGGGAAGCCCATCCGCATCGATAATAAGGTTCGTGAACAGAATAGCTGAGGAGATCGAGAAAGAGCACCCTGACAAGTTTATAGACACACTCGCCTACACATATTCCAGGAAGCCGCCAAGGACTTTAAGGCCTAGAAGGAATGTTATAGTGAGGCTGTGTACGATAGAGTGTTGCTTCAGCCATCCGCTAGAGAGCTGCAGTTCCGAGGAGAACCGCAGGTTTAGAGAGGATATAGAGGCATGGTCGAGGATTGCGTCTAAACTGTATGTCTGGGACTACGTGACGAACTTCGCTCACTACCTTCTACCTTTCCCTAACCTGTATGTTCTGAAGCCTAACCTCCAATTCTTCGCTAAACACGGCGTGAAGGGCGTATTTGAAGAGGGGAACTATTCTCCTGGCGGAGGCGGCGAATTCGCCGAGCTTAGAGCCTATATCCTAGCTAAGCTCCTCTGGAACCCAGACCAGGACGTAGACAAGCTGATAGACGAGTTTCTAGAAGGGTACTACGGCCAGGCTGCCCCCCTCATTAGAGAATACATAAACATGCTG
>CAYSTQ010000174.1:4042-4484 GCA_964433855.1 uncultured Thermoproteales archaeon | reverse complement strand
TCAGACAACCTTACTACACCTCGAAGCGATGAACGCCAGCACCAATTTATTTTTTACGGAGCATTATTCCCCTCATATTAGGCTAAGCATTAAAGCTGCATTCTGCTACGTCTCCAATTACGCCTTTTAGGTCGCCTAACCCTACCCCTAGTTTTAGCCACTATCCATATAGGTGTAGCCCTATTTTCTTTGAAAGCGCGGGCAAGCCTCTTCTTTTTACCAAGTAGTTTATAGTGCGCCAAACCGGTCACCCTACTTAAACATTCTAAGCTTTATATCCCTTCTAGAGCTTGCAACTACCCTTCTTAAAATCTCCTTTAAAAACTCGTCGGTTATAGGCAGCGGTATTCTACCAGACTGCGCCAACTGAATAAGCTGATTCTCAATACCTTCAACAAGCTCCGGCCTGACAAGTTTCAAATTAGTTAGCCGCTGCCTAGCC
>CAYSTQ010000174.1:0-4032 GCA_964433855.1 uncultured Thermoproteales archaeon | reverse complement strand
GCGTCAAAATAGCACGTAGTATGCTTTCCTTTCGAAGCCTGAGCTGCCTCTGCTCTTCTTCAGCTTTAGCAGCCTCCATCATTTTTTGGTACTCAAGCATCTTACGGCGTTTAATAAGCTCCAGCTCATCATCACTATACTCACTCATAACTGTTCGCCCCCCATCTCTAGATTATTTAAACCTCACAAGTTTAATTATCGATAAGCCCCTATAAGTACTTCTTCAATTCGGGCATTTCTTTAGTTAACTGACGGAAAACCCTGGTCGCCACCCGGTCCATAAGAGATTTTCCCTGCGGCGTTAAAACTCTTCCCTTATTACCCATTTTAGCAACCAAACCCGCCGTTTCCAATTGTTGAAGTATTTTCCTAATGTTCGACCCTCCAGCTTTTCTAAAATGCTCTCTTTTTAGACCGAGATCCTTTCTTCCACCATATGCTGTTCTAAGCCTTTCAACCCCAACCGGCCCGTACAGATATAATTTCCTCACTATCGACGCTGCTCTAACGTACCACCAGTCGGGATCCATCGGTACTCTTTCAACATGACTCCCGGTTTTAACGTAGTAGGCCCATTCAGGAGGTTGTACCTCGCTTATATTCTCCTTTATGTACTGAGCCAGTACCTCTATGAACTTATCCGGAGGGACATCCCTTACCGTAACCATACCTCATCCTCTCGTTATATGCGACTTGCTAATGCGTATTTCTGGTTAAAAAGGTTTATTCCCTCTTAACCAATAATATGGTAAACCCTCTTACACTACATAGCTCGGCTTGAACAGCCTCAGCTATGGTTTCAGCCATCCTTCTCCTATCCATTTCCCTAAGCGGCGAATTCCTAAGTACCCTTACTTTCACAACTTTCTCCCTTTTTAACCGACGCTTTATCTCCTCAACAACCTGTTCTGTTAAACCGTTTTTACCAATATTAATCGTAGAGTATTGGCGCCTACGGAACGACAACTAAACCACCTAACTTATAGTAATAAAGCAGCATTCTAAACATAAAGTATTTCATAGAGGGGAGATAAGTGCGGGAGATCGTTCAAGAAGGCGACTATATTGCTCTTTACACTAAAAATAAAAAGAGAAAGTATATCGTCAGAGCGGAGACGGGAAAAACAATACATACGAATGAAGGAGCTGTAGAGCTTTCATCGATCATAGGCGCTAAGTATGGCGAAACCTGTAAAAGTAACGTGGGCGAGCCGTTATTAATTTCTAAGCCTAGCTTCATAGACCTTATATACAGTGTTTTCAAACGTAGAACGCAGATCCTCTATCCTAAAGATGTAGCAGCAATATTGCTTCTTTCAGGCGTAGCCCCTGGAGCTAGAGTGGTGGAAGCTGGAACGGGATCCGGTGTTTTAACAGCTTTTCTAGCAAGGCTAGCCGCGCCGGATGGAAAAATATTTTCTTATGATATTAGAAAAGATTGTTTAAAAATCGCTAGAGAGAATCTGGCACGGGTAGGGCTCGCCGATAAGGTTGAGTTAAAGCTACAAGATATAACTGAAGGGATAG
Organism: uncultured Thermoproteales archaeon; assembly: GCA_964433855.1. Classification (GTDB taxonomy): domain Archaea; phylum Thermoproteota; class Thermoprotei; order Thermofilales; family CAYSTQ01; genus CAYSTQ01. The sequence goes on along the minus strand of CAYSTQ010000174.1, from coordinate 2,505 downwards.
AGGAGGAAAATGTAGACGCCGTGGTTTTAGATATGCCCTCTCCCTGGCTCGTAGTGAACCACGCCTGGACGGCGTTAAAGCCCGGTGGTTCCTATACAGCTTTTATACCTACTTTCAACCAGATGGAGAGAGTTGTGGAAAAACTTAGGAAGACCGGATTTGTAGAAATAAAGGCTTTTGAGATAATTGAGCGCCCATTTAAAGTTAAAACTGGGGAAACGCGACCTGAAACACTAATCATAGGACACACAGGTTACATAGTATATGGGAAAAAGCCTTAAGTATGTTTACGATAGTTTTTGAAGATCCTGTCAACTGGTGATCTGATGAAAATTGCGAGAAAACGTTGGTCAAAAGACTTCGGTGAATGGTTCAGAGAAGTCATTTTCAGATCCGGCACCTATGATTACAGATACCCCTTAAAAGGCATCGGTGTCTGGCCGCCTTATGGTATGAAAATAAGAAGATTAGTTTTAAATATTCTTAGAAAAGAGCTTGAAGATTCCGGCCACGAGGAAGCCCTTTTCCCAACATTAATACCTGAAGAATGTATCAAGAAGGAGAGCGAACACATAGCTAAATTTGAGGAGGAAATCTTTTGGGTAACTCGAGGTGGCCAAGGAGAACTCGAGACCAGATACGCGCTTAGACCCACTTCTGAAACCGCTATCATGCCCATGTTTAAGCTATGGGTTACCTCGTATAAAGACCTACCAATCCGAATATATCAGATAGTAAGCGTATTTCGCTGCGAGACCAAAGCTACACAGCCGATGATCAGGCTTAGAGAAGTCACTACGTTTAAAGAAGCCCATACCGCTCACGCCACTTTTGAAGAGGCTGAACAACAGGTTAAGACAGCTATTAATCTTTATAAAAAATTCTTCAGAAAGCTCGGGATACCGTTCATCATATCTAAACGGCCAGAGTGGGACAAGTTCGCTGGCGCAATATATACAATAGCCTTTGATACCGTGCTTCCCGACGGCAAGGTTTTACAGATAGGAACCGTGCATAACCTAGGCCAGAATTTTTCAAAGGCTTTTGATGTTAAATACATGGATAGAAATGGCGAATATAAATATGTTTACACAACCAGTTATGGCGTTTCAGATAGAGTGATAGCCGCCTTAATAAGTATTCACGGAGATGACCATGGAATGGTCTTGCCTCCGGAAATAGCTCCGATACAAGCAGTAATTATACCAATAATATACAGAAAGGAGGAGAAGACCCCTATTTTAGAAGTGGTCCGCAAAATTGAAGAAATGTTTAATGAGAAAGGCTTCAGGGTTATTGTCGATCTCCGGGACGATATGACACCTGGAGAAAAATTCTATTATTGGGAACTTAAAGGCGTTCCATTGCGGATTGAGGTGGGGCCTCGGGATATTAGACAGGGCATGATCACCATAGTAAGAAGAGATACTTTAGAGCGAAAACAGGTAGCTTTTAAATCAGTTATTGAAGAGGCCGTAAACATTCTAAACGATATACGAAGTGGATTAAGTAAAAGAGCTGAGGAATGGTTTAGCGAACAAATAGTTTACGTCGACACCCTTGCTAAAGCCAAGAAAATAATTAAAGTTAAAGGAGGTATAGTGGTGCTACCATGGTGCGGAGAAGAAGAATGTGGATTAGCTCTTGAAAACATTCTTGAAGCCAGAATGCTAGGTTACGATCCCGATGAACAGGTAGAGGATCAACCATGTTTAAACTGTGGCTCTACAGCTAGATACATGGCCAGATTTGCGAAAACATACTAAAATAGAGAAGCCTAGAGGAAAGTTTTTAACCTTGTCTAAGGTTTACTAACCATGAAATCCATGGTGGTTTCTCATGCCTAAGAAGAGGAAGAATCGGGGCAGGAAAAAGGGTGGAAAAGGAAAGGAGCCACTGGTCCAGTGTGATGCATGTGGAGCACTCCTACCTAGGTCAAAAGCTGTCAAAGTGACGAGAAGAAAGCTTCCAGTAGACCCGCAGCTAGCTAAAGAACTAAGAGATTCCGGCGCCATAATACCAAGTTATCCTGTAACAAAGTACCTTTGCATTAACTGTGCTATTTATCAGGGCGTGATAAAGATCCGATCTCGAGAGGAAAGAAAATCCACGGTGAGATAGTAAAAATTGCTAAGAAGAGCCTTCATAGTAAAAGCTAGTCAAGCCCGCACTGCTCCTGACTTTTCACTTAGATCCATAGCAAGCACGAGTGGTAGACTAGATGTTGTGCTTAGAAGCATTATATCAGCATTCAAAACATGTGACGGTATAAGGGAGAACGTGGATTTTTATGCTATATTAACTGGACCGCCTAATCCTCCGGTTCAATTATGGATCTCAGGCATGGAAAAACCTGAAATTCCGGAAAACGAGATAGAGCTAGCAACCATAATTAAAAGATTGTTGGCTGGTGAAACTATTAAAGGTTATCATATTTCAAAAGCTAGTTTCGAAAAAACAATACTTAGTCTGATGAAACAATATTATATATTTTACCTACATGAA
>CAYSTQ010000173.1:0-4492 GCA_964433855.1 uncultured Thermoproteales archaeon | reverse complement strand
CCGCCGCACGTAAAGCCAGTCCCCCTGATTAAATACGCCAGTATAATTTAATTAACTGGAACTCTGTTAAGAACCCGTACTGCGCTGTTCAGCCGGTGGATCTGTATGAAAGTGGTTATAGTGGGCGCAGGGCCTGCTGGCCTGTTCGCCGCAAACGAGCTAGCTGAGAAAGCTGACGTAGTTGTGATAGAGAGTAGGGGATACGTTGGAGGTTCAGGTCTACGGTCGGATGGAAAGCTCAATTTCCACCCTAAAATAGGTGGTGACCTAACGGAGTTCATGTCTGAGGCCGAGGCTGAAGAGCTACTAAGCTATATAGAGGAGATTCTTGCCGGGTATGGCGTAAAAGCCTTTATTAACACCGAAAAGCTCGAGAAGCTCGAAGAGAAAGCCGCTAAAGCAGGTATAAGGTTTATACCGATTAAGCAGGCCCATATAGGCTCTGACAGGCTTCCAGGGCTGATGGACAGGTTTAGAAACGACCTGGAGAAGAAAGGTGTTAAATTCCTGCTTAGAACTCGGGCCAAGGACTTTATCGTAAGGAACGGGCTGGTGAAAGGCGTTATAACAGATAAAGACGTCCTGGAGTGCGACTATGTTTTAGTGGCGCCGGGCAGGATAGGGTCTTTATGGCTTATGGAGATGTGCAGGAAATACGATATACCCATGAGGCATAACCCTGTTGACATCGGTGTAAGAGTTGAGGTCCCGAACGACGTTATGCGGGAGATCGTCTATGACTATGGGTGTTGGGATCCCAAGTTTCATATTTACACCCCGAGCTACGATGACTTCGTGAGAACATTCTGCGTGTGTCCAAGCGGGTTCGTCGTGAAGGAGAGCTATGGAGAAGGCCTGTTCGGGGTAAACGGCCATTCTATGTGGGGCAAACAGTCTCAGAACACGAACTTTGCCTTCATAGTCAGGGTGGCTCTCACCGAGCCTCTGGAGAATACAACAGAGTACGGGATGAGGATAGCTCAGCTTGTGAATACCTTAGGCGGCGGCAGACCGATAATTCAAAGGCTTGGAGACTTGAAAAGGCGGAGAAGATCTACATGGGCTAGGATATCGCGGAGCCATGTTGAGCCCACTTTAAAGGATGTAACCCCTGGCGACATATCAATGGCCTATCCCAGCAGGATACTTACCGATATCCTTGAGGGGCTTGAGGCCCTTGACCGCGTCATACCAGGCGTTTACTCTAACTCTACACTGCTCTATGCGCCGGAAATAAAGTTCTACTCTATGAGGATAGAGACCGACCGCAGCCTTAGAACAACTATACCTAACATGTTCGTGGCAGGTGACGGCGCCGGGGTGTCCAGAGGCATAGTTGGAGCCGCGGCAACCGGAATTATAGCGGCTAAAGGGATAATGGCCAGCCTTCATTAAAAACCTGATCAATTTAACGTTTCTCCATGTCGAAATACCGGGAATCCTCATAAAGCCTAACTCGTCCCAGCCTTCAAACGGGGAGTTTACATCTGGTTGCTCCCGATTAGAAGTAAAACTGTTCCCATCCCACAAACGTATTTTCACAGTATTAATTATGTGTACCCCCTGTTTTTCGGCGACAAAACAGATATATCTGCGTGAAGCGTTCGCTTAAATTGATAGGCATGTTCTATCCTGGTAAGGAAGAACTTGAGGAACCATTAGATGAGCTTCCTGACGAGGAAGAAGTAGATATATTCGATTTGGAAGAGCTGGATGGTGTTGGGCGGATAACGGCTGAAAAGCTTAGACGCAGCGGCTTCACATCGCTTAGAGACATAGCATACGCCTCGGTGCACGAGATAGCCGAAGTCATAGGTTCGCCTGAACGGGCCAGGAACATAATATATAATGCTCAGAAACTGATAGGGAAAGGCAGCGTCTTCATAACTGCGAAACAGTATTTTGAGGAGCGGCAGAGAATATCCTATATCTCGACCGGCTGCAAGGCTCTAGACGACCTTCTAGAGGGGGGCGTGGAGACAAAGGCCATAACTGAACTCATAGGCGAATACGGCGCCGGTAAAACACAGCTTTGCCACCAGCTCTGCGTGATGGTTCAGTTGCCCAGGGAGGAGGGCGGCTTAGAGGCCGGCGCTATCTATATAGACACTGAAGGCACGTTTAGGCCTGAGAGAATCATTCAAATAGCTAGGTTTAAAGGATTAGACCCGGACAGGGTTTTAGAGAATATAATATATGCGAGAGCCTACAACAGCGATCACCAGATGTTGCTGGTCGACGAGGCCAAGAGAATAGTGGCCGAGAAGAATGTGAAGCTGATAGTTGTTGACAGCCTGGTCAGCTATTTCAGATCCGAGTACCCTGGTAGGGAGCACCTGGCAGAGCGGCAACAGAAGCTCAATAGACATATAGCCCAGCTCATGCGGCTTGCAAGCGTTTACGACGTGGCAATAGTCGTCACTAACCAGGTAATAGCCAGCCCCGACGTCTTCTTCGGCAACCCCCTTAAGCCTGCTGGCGGCAACATAGTGGCCCACGGCTGCACCTACAGGATATGGTTGAAACGCGGCAAGGAAGGCAAGAGGATAGCTAGAATAATAGATTCGCCTAAACATCCCGAAGGAGAGGCCGCCTTCAGAATAACTGAAAACGGAATTGAGGATCTATAGGTGTCTAACGATTGCGAGGCAACGCTAGGACGGTAGCCCTACGTAAGCTTATACACGTTTTGCTAGCTGTGCTTCTACTGTTGCCATTTATAGACCCGGCGGCACTAGGCCAGATTTCTCCGCTAACATATTATTGCATAGCTGTTTTCACAGCCGCGTTAATAAACTCTATACATGTCAAATACCCGTTCTACAGGGACAAGCTTCTAGAAGCCTTCTCAACGGCGCGGAGGAAAGCCATAATGGATCTTAAAAACCTGATAGCGACAAACCGCATTCCAGCCGGGACAAGGCTGATAGAGAGCGTAGATGGGTTTGAAGAAGCTATGGAGAGGCTTGAGGAGGCAATGAAGGGCGAGATACGTAGGATGGAGAGAGGATACGAAACCATAGCTGGATACATAGGTATAACGTTTGGGGCTCTCGGAATCCTGATAAGCTACGTATTGTTCGAACAGAGGACGTTCTACGGCATCCTCTCACTGATAATCCTGGATCCAGCAGCCGCCATAGTTGGCAACCTGACCGGCAGACATAAGCTCCCTTTAAGCAACGCTACCCTTGAGGGGGCTCTAGCAGGCTTCACAGCTTTTACAACAGCCCTAGTTATACTGGGTCTGAAACCTGTTCAGGCCGTTATTCTAGCCGCTGTAGCATCGCTCGTGGAAGTTTACGGGATTGAGGATAACTTAACGCTTCCCGTAATCGTGGCAGCCACAGCGATGTTTCTAGGTGTTTAAGATGCAGGTTGTTGCAGGCATTGACCTGGCCGGAGATCCGCGGAGACCAACGGGACTAGCAGTAATATCCGGGTTAAAATTATCTTTGAGAACGGTTTTCTCGGACACGGAGATATGCGAGGCGGTTAACTCAGTGCGACTGGCCGCGGTAGATGCCCCCCTTACGCGTTCCAGGGGAGGCTATAGATGCTTAGATAAGTGCCTTATTAAGCTCGGCTTCAGAGTTCTACCGCCATCATTCCCTGGCATGAATAGGCTTACTGAGAGAGGAATTAGGCTTCGGAGAAGGCTAGAGGAGCTTGGAGTACGTGTGTTTGAAACTCATCCGCTTTCATGTTGCAAGGCCTTAGGAATTGGAAATAGGGAGGGCTTCCTAGAGTTTATGGAGAAGAAAGGCTACAAGTTGGCCGGGGAGCTTAACAGACACACGGTTGACGCCGCCATAGCAGCGTATACGGCGGCATTACATTTAGCAGGGTTAACCATCATTATTCGTGCCGCGGATGGGGAACTGGTTCTGCCTAAGCCTAGGGTTGCCGTATTGGGCTCCCGAACTTTCTGCGGTCGCCGCTGAGCCGCCTTCACGAGCACATACTAGTACTAGGGTGAAACCCTGGGCGGTTAAGGCGTTGAAGTCTTCCTTATTCTTCTCGTAGTCTTCCTCGTCTACGACTATATACTCGGTTCTTCTAAGTATACTGCCCTGCGGATTTATGTAGTCAAGCCCCCAGACGACGGCGTAGTCAGCGCCTTTCGAAAGCGTTTTCATGAGGCTTCTTAGCGGATCTTTAACCAGTACATATCCCCCGAGAAGAAGGTCGTCGAGGCTTGAAAACTCGGTTACTTCATCTTTTCTACCTCCGTAGACTTCCAATACATCTCTGGTTGAAAGCCGTAAAACTTGGTCATGCCGGCTCGTCAACGCAGAGTCAAGCTGCTTTATAAGCAGTGTTTTAACGAAGTCCTTAAGCACGCTCCTGCTTCTCATAGTGGTTATAGGCACGTTGATGTTCAGATTCCTCAGGAAGTGGATGTTGTGATTACCTTTTTTAATGGAGACCTTGAGCGTGTACTCACGGCTCATCCCGGTAAGCTTCTCGGAGACAAGCTCTTCTTTGCTTA
>CAYSTQ010000172.1:0-4544 GCA_964433855.1 uncultured Thermoproteales archaeon | reverse complement strand
CATGTCGCCGTACTCCCTGGGTGGATCACAACGCTCGTGAGGGTCGAAGCTGTCCACCCATAGGAAGAAGGGCTGGTTTTCCACGCTGTACTCGAGCCACTCAGCGGCTTTTGAGAAAACCCTGGCGCAGAAATAGTCCTCCTCCCCCCTCCTGTCCATAGTGTTCAGCAGGTACTGTACGAGGGCTGGCGGCGGGTTTGAGGGGTCCTTCACGTGTCTTGCAAGCCTATCCTTAACCATACTGAGGCTTCCGGGACGCCAGTTGTCCGACTCCTGACCACGTATAAACTCGTAGGATACGAATCCTCGAGTGAAGTTAAGGGTTGGCTTGAAAAGGTGGTAGGTATCGGCTACCAGTCCGGTGTAGTAACCATGTCTCAGAAGCACCTCGGCTAGCGTATCCTGGTCCGGCGGGATCTTATGCCATCCGGCGGCGTGGTGCCAGAGTCCTCTACGGTCAAAACAGTATCTCCAGGGGAAGGATCTGCGGCCCGTGAATAGGGCGCGTCTCATCTGCAAGGTTGGCTGCGCCTCGCCGAAAGCCTTCTTGAAAACCACGGATTCGCCAGCCAGCCTGTCGAGATTAGGGGTTTTCACGTGGCTGAACTTCTTGTCGGGACCTATCAGATCCGCCCTAAAGGTATCTAGACATATGCAGATCAGGTTTAGCCTTTTCATCAGTGGCACCCAAGGCCGTTATTCACCGTTGAGATATTTAAGACATTTCGGGTCTTCAAAGCCGTTAAATGAAGCTCTGGGGAGCTGTAACAGGTGGATTCGGTGAAAAGCTGTTCCGGTAACTGGCTGGGACGAGTAATTCTTCGATGTTTCACGCCGGGCTATGATCTCAATGGTTTTTCTGAGTTCCCTGTCTTGCCAAGCATTGCTTTGAGAACGTCTAGAAAGGCATCGGGGTTTTCAGGGCTTATGATGTACTGCACTCCTCTCTTCGTCTTAATTAGAATACCCTTGTTCCTGTCGGTCACGTACATCCAGACTCTTCCAATACCTTTTAAACGGAATAACCCGAAGAAGCCATGTATTCCGCCGCTGGCGAAAAGCCTTATGCCGCTTCTAGGGATCCTAACCCTTTCAACGGCGACTATTTCATTATATGGTATTACGAAGCTTTTCAAGGGTCTTTTAATGACAAGCCCCTTCCAGGTTAGCTCGAAGCCCCTAGGTGAGAACAGGAAGGTTCCTAACAGGACACTGAGTGTTGTCGTGACGGTTATCGCTACTATGTAGAGGGACGGCTGCGAGGGTATTATGTGGTTTAAGGCTAGGTACGCTATCCAGGCATCCATGGAGGTCAGCCCCACCCATGCTGCGGCAGTTACTGCTTTAACCAGCCCCTCATAGGGCGCACCCGACCTGTACAGAGAGGGGTTAGCGGCTAAATCCTCCCCTTCTCGGCGACCGTGAAAACCTGTATGCTGCCTCATTTGATTCCTTACCTCAAATACGGCTACAGATCCCAAGGATATATTAAGTTTTTAATGGAACCCGATAAGTTTAATTCTCTTTCAGAGGTTAAAACTCTATTATGAAGGCCGTTAAAGGTGGGGTAATATACACGGGCAGAGATGAGCCGCCGATACGTGACGCATTTATTATTTTTGACGAGGAGAAGGGTATAGTCGGTATCTCCAGGAAGAGAAACGGCGCTGAACTGGTGGGGGAGGCGGACGTTATAACGCCAGCCTTCATAGACGGGCATTCTCACATAGGAATGGCTAGGGCTGGCGAGCCGTCCTCAGAGTCTGAGACTAATGAACGAATGGACGCTGTGCTAGCGCTGGTCGACGCCCTGGATTCGATATATATGGATGACAGATCCTTCAAGGAGTCGGTTGAACATGGCGTTCTATACTCCTGCGTCCTCCCGGGAAGCGGTAACGTGATAGGGGGGAAGGGCGTCGTCATAAGAAATTACGCGTCCACGACCGAGGAGGCGTTCATAGGATACGCTGGCGTTAAGGCCGCCCTAGGCTACAACCCGAGGAGGACCACTGATTGGAAGGGAACGAGGCCCTTCACTAGAATGGGGGCCGTAGCTATACTTAGGTCAACCCTGCTGAAGGCCAGGAACGAGATGAGGCTTGTTGAGGAGGGCAAGAAGCGGCTTGAGGAAGTGGATCCCTCGGTCGCCGCTCTATTCCCTATTTTAAAGGGCGAGGTTAAGCTCAGGGTTCACGTGCATAAGCCCGACGACATAATGGCGCTGCTAAGGATAAAGAGGGAGTTCGGCCTGAACGTGGTTGTTGACCATGCGGCGGATGTCGATAAGACAGAGATTTTCAGGAGGCTTGCCGGGGAGAGGGTACCGGTAGTTTACGGTCCGGTGGATGCCTTCGCCTATAAGACTGAGCTTAAACACGAGTCGTGGAGAAACATAGGCAAACTGGTGGCCGCTAAACCATTCTACGGCTTAATGACAGATCACCCAGTGATACTTCAGAGAAACCTGTTCCTGCAGCTAAGGTTCTTCAGAAGATTTGGCCTCTCGAAGGAGGCCTGCATATCCATTATCACGTGGAGAAACGCGAAGATACTTGGGGTAGACAACAGGCTTGGCACACTGGAACCCGGTAAATGGGCATCCCTAGTCCTGTGGAGTGGAGACCCGTTCCATCTAGACTCCTACCCGACCATGGTTATTGCAGAAGGTAGAGTGATCCATGAGGAAAGCCTGTAAGGTTTCTAACCGATACGGCCTACGGCTGCTGTCTGCTACGCCTGCTCCATGATATTTTTTATGAAACATATATCTCTTCTAGTCTGCTCTATAAGCTCCCTGAGCGATAGCCCGCGATACTCGCTGTGTAGCGAAAACGGGCCGTCGAAACCTATCCTCTTCAATATGTCGAACACTTCTCTCCACGGGACAAGCCCCTCGCCCAGGGGGACCACTTTAGCTTTCCATTTACCTCCTTCCCTGAACCAGCCGTAGTCCTTGACGGCGACCATACGTATTCTATTGCTTAGAATATCCATGCCCATTAGCCAGCCAGCTAACCCGCCCTCCACAGCCATATGCCCTGGATCTATGTATGCGCCTATAAAATCGGGGCTGAACCCCTTAAGTAAGGCCCAGACCACTGCTGGCTCAGCTGTCAAAAACATCCCTGAATGGCTGTGCAGCGCAGCCGTCACGCCGTATTTCCTGCATAGCTTCTCTACGCCTTTAAGCTTCCCACGGGCCTCTATTACCTGCCGCTTTAGGAAGCCGAAGCCCTTGTAGGCCCAGTAGCCCAGCTTAATGTATCGGACGCCGCATTCAGCGGCAACCCGGAAGATCTCCTCAGCATAGGGCTCCTCAGCATTCGTTATAGCCGTGGTTATCATGGGAACGGAAAGCCCTCTCGACCTTATAGTGTCTACTGCCTCCGGGAGCCTGTCCTCCACCTCCTCCGGCCTAATGTAGCCGCCAGGCCTAACGGTGAGGTCGACTCCGTCAAAACCTATGTCAGCCACAAGGTCTGCGAACTCGTCGAGAGGAAGGCTCTGAAACTTCTTGGCGAAAAGTAGGAGCTCCATTACCGCCACCATTTCAATAATTCGGTATTCATAGTTATAGAGTTTCTGCCTTTCAACGACCACACAAGAAAATTTTTGTCCGCCTCTGACTCCTATCGAATCTGGGGATGAAGAATCGATGGCTGGGTGACTAATGATCGAGGGCTGAAACTTTAAATTGTAGATTTCTGTATCAATCCGTGCCTTTTTATGCCTCTCAAGGCTATGATGTAAGCTGATGCTGTATGGTTGTCTATTCCTCTTGATAGTGCTATACCTATTGCATCTATTGAAGTGTATGCTGGATTCACCTTAATGAGGATACCGCCAACCTTCTTAACAAGCATCTCCATCTGTTGTTGATGCTCTCTAATACTCCACTTCCTGACCTTACCACTTATAGTGTTTGGTCTAGACAAGTCTTCTATCGCGAAGTACTTGACACCGTGAGCAACTGCATATTCAACAAGTTTTGAAAGAGCTTCCTGTCTAATTACTTTCGACTTAGCCTCATCATAATTAACAACTCTAGAGAAGCGAGCATTCTTGATGTCTAATTCTTCCGTAAGAATCGACAATCACCATGTTTATTCTATCTACGTTAAAGTCAAAACCGGTGAAGAGCTTGTTCCCAGGCTTCACCTTAACCTCCTTACTGAAGTACTTAATGTAGAGCTCAACCGGGACGTTTAGGTAGAGGTAGAGTCTCTTCCTAAATACCTTTCTCCAATCTTCTCTTTTACTCTTAAGTTTTATTGTTATACCAGCACCATAACTATACTCACCACTAATCAACCCACTAATCAACTCCTGAATCATTGGCAGGTACTTCCTGCCAAACCTAACGTTTGTTTCAATCCACTCGTGCCTACCGTTAGCGTGAGGTATCTTGACGAGAACCTTATCAGTACTTGTCAACTTGATGTTGCGATTACCTTTCTCTACCCTTGCACCGACAGAATACAGCAGGGGCTTTCTTAGCTTTATCTTAGGTTGTTCCTTATACAGTTTAGCAACTTTAATTG
>CAYSTQ010000171.1:0-4566 GCA_964433855.1 uncultured Thermoproteales archaeon | reverse complement strand
CGGGTAGGTGGGGGCCTAGGATTAGTATGAGCGTGGCTGCCAGGGCTGCTATAAGTAGGGTGGCTGTAAACACCGCAGCCATCTTAAGGAGCTGCTTTAAGACGTTCATTCTCTGCCCTCCCTTAGCCATGGAACCAGCTCTAGTATCTGCCTCGTCCTGTAGGGCTTGTAGCCGTGTTTCCTGGCATGGTCTATCATGTACTGGGTCTTTCTGGGGTCGTAGTCTACGCATTCCTTGAAGACCTTGTGTATCTGCTCGTCCGACCATCCCGCGTTCACCAGCTCGAACAGGACGATAAGCCGCTCGTGGTGGGCCGGCTCCCGGCCTGGAAACGTTTCCATAAGGCGTTTAACGAGACTCCGCACACCCCTGAAGCCGCCGGGATCCGAGTCTGGTAGCTTAGCCTTTCTCCTCCCCAGCACCACCCGCTTGGGCATCTTGATCTCTTCTAACCCCATGAGTTCCTCGAGCACGCTTACCGGGGCCGGCTTGAGCCTAGAGGCCGCTTCCTCGAGCCTCAGAGGCCTTAGAGTCGAGGGGTCTAGCGGTATGCAGAGCCGGCCGCTAGACTCATGCCTCGTATACGGCAGCCGGCATAGCCTAGCCGGGTCGTCCACGTTAAGATCCAGCTCTTCCTTGAACTCTAGCCCCGCCAAGTAGTAGCGGAAAGCCATCTTGTAGAAGACGGCCGGCAGGGGTTTTTCTAGGGGTAGCCAAACCTGGTAGCCGCGGTTACCCGTGAAGTTAAGCATAGGTGTACAGTTGTAACGTTTCTCTAGGTGGCGGTAGAGCCTCAGAGCCTCCCCTAGGGTCTTAGCTAGAAGCCGGTTAAACCGCTCCGGCTCCTCCGTCCTAAGCCTGACGCACTCCTTCTTAGGTAGGGGTATGTCTAGGTCGTAAACAACCATGTCGAAGTACACCGGCTCGGCCCTGACGTTAGCGCCTTCATCCGTGTAGATGGCGTAGTAGCACACGCTAACCCACCCGTAACCCTCCCTAGCCCCTCTATACCAGCGGTGGAAGTTTTCAGGCGTTAAAAGCTCACCATGACTGCTAGCCCTCTTACCTTTTACGGTGAAGCAGTCTCTGCCGAATTTTAACGGCTTGTACTTCTCTATGACTGTGTTTTTCAGCTCCTCTAAGCTCCTCCATAAAAGCCTCGTCCACGGCATGGCTAACCACCGTAAACCTCCATGTATCTATCCTTGGTGTAAACCATCTCTCGGGTCGGCCCTAGGATGAGCCACCCGTTAGACTCCTTGATAAGCTGCATAAGCTCGTCAAGGTGTAGCCCGTTTTCGACAGCCGCGGCTAGAACCCCAGCACACCCGCCATGTCTTTCCAGCCAATCATAAACCTCCCGCCATGTTGTAGAAGATGAAGATATTTTCTGAGTAGAAATTTCACCTGAGATTCCACACATTCCGCACATTCCACCAGAGCTAGGAGCTGGCTTCTTTTCTGAGAAGGAGCTAGTTTCTACCTTATCTCGAATAAGCTCGCTCCCGGCTTTTTCCACGGAAACAAGCTTGCTCCTTCCTTTTGTGGAATCTGCGGAATCTGTGGAATGTTCTTTAGAAATCTGCTCACAAACTTTTTTAATTATTGTTTCACCGCTAGGGGCCTCGGCTAGAAACTCTTTCAGGTTAAAGCCTAGCGAGCTAAGAGTATCAAGCGGCTTCTCAGCCTTGAGGTCTTCAGGTATCTCTGGACGGTAGGCCTCTAAGTATTCTCTGAACGACTCAAGCGAAATCCGGTAGTAGTTATTATCACGCCCAGCCCTCCGACCGACAACAAACGGTAACTTACCGCGCGTTAGGGTTATACCGAGAGCGATAGCTAAGCCCCTATGCTTCTCAGACTCGTAAGCGCCCTCGTTAGCCTCGATTATGTCTTTAACTGAGACCTCGAAGGTTTCACCGGGAACCAGCTGGATGTTGTAAGCCAATATCCTCAAGATACCCTTAAGGATGTAGTCTATCTTCCAATCCAGCCTAGTTTTTTGTTTAAGCTCCTCTATCAGCCCCTCGTAAAGCGGTATAAACTTATCCTCACCGGCTAGGAAGGCTGGGGTAAGGATTATAGGTAGTATATCCCTCGGATGACCGGCTATATACTCGCTTATGATGTCGTCTAAGACTTTCCAGGTCTCTAAAAACTCCCTCCACCTGTAAAGCAATAGCAGATAGAGCTTTTTGATAACGGGCCATGCTTCGTGACGCGGTATAGCCCTGAGAAACTTACCGGTTTTCTGTAACATCTCGACAAAGACTATTCGGTTTGTAGTATCTTCCCGCATTTTTTCCATGTCTGTAGGCCGACCAAGAAGTATCCTAGGACCGTAGCTGTCTAGCGAAATTAGCTTATCAGGGTCCTCCTTATGGCATAGTATGCTGAAAAGCCCTTTCTGGTGGCTGGCTCGTAGAAATGCCTGGACATCGGGATCGGCTAGGTTCTTCTCATCGAAAACTAAGGCTGGGTATAGCTGGTTCACCAGCCTCCTCATAGCGGCTAAAGAGCTGCCTTCCGTAAGCTTTATCCCACCGCTAAACGTAACCACAAATTCAGCTAGGTTCTTCTTACCGCTCCCTGATTCACCTACCACACCTAGCATGCAGAAAACAGGTAATAGGTCGTAAAACCTCATGGCTATGGTGTAGGCTATGGTTTTAAGCTCACCGATCTTAGGCAGCCATACTATCTTAGGCCGCCACCGTTCTAGCTCCCCCCAGACCTCTCTGAAACTAGGCGGCTCCTCTTCACCCCTGTTGATCCGTTCTACCGTTTGCCGTAGGTCGTCAAACTCCGATAACGTTAAAACGAGCTTTTCGACCGATTTGAATTCGAAGCCTGGTATGAAGTCGCCTCCAGTAGCAGCGGGGACGAATTCAACGATTTCCGTTTTCCCATCTGTGCATTTGAAATAGATTTTCCGTATGCCTGTTAGCTCACCATCCCCTAGCTTTTGTTTACAGTAAACGGGTATGGTGAAGTAGCAGGCATCCCCTTCTCGGTAAGTTAAACGCATATAGTTACCATCAGCATACTTTAGTTGAACCCCTCCTATATCGACCTCTAGAAACATCCGTGTAAGCTCCTTTAGCGTCTCGAAGACGTGTTTAACCTCCCTAGCCTCCTCCTCTAGGGTTAAACCCTCCCTCATAGCTATCTCATGGAGGGCCTGGACGAGCTGCTCCCTATCCTCTAGAGTAGCGTCTAAGAGCTGCTTATCACGATACCAGACCCTGACGATACCCCCATGGTAAAGGTAGACCTTACCGGCCCCCGAGCTGGGGAAGGGTAGCTTGTAAAGGTAGCTAACCGTATCCTTCATAGCTAATAGGCGGTATACCTCGGCTTGCAGATGTTCAGCTAGCTGTCTCTGAACCCTCTTAGGTTGGTCGATGAAAAGTAGCTTAAGCTTACTTAGAGGTATGCCATCCACCGTAACCCTCTTACTCTTTAACCTGATCTCAAAGTTTCTCGTTTGGCCGTTGATTTCAGCGGTTATAAATCCGTGATCGCCGCTGAAGAAACGCTTAAGCACTCTAAAGGAAACGTTCTCTCTCTTCCGCTTCTTCTCATCTACCCCTTTACTCATGGGTCATCCTTCCTTGCCGCTCTACATCCGCACAGCATGGGGTTGTAGGGGTGGCAGAGGCCTACGTCTGAGTCGCCGGCCAGACAGTTAGCGTAGCCATGTTGGTCTGGAACTGCGAACCTGCAATATTCATTATCTTTAATGTAGTATTGTTGCTTTCCACGCCTAATCCTTAAATCCCCCCTGGAAAAAATAGGGGGGTTGGGGGAGGACGGGTGGCTGGAGCACCTGCTCCCTGGTGGCTGGGCTTCCTCCACCACCTTACCTCCCCCCTACCTTAGCCGTGGACTTCAGCGGCTCCTTCTCTATCGACACTAGGTTTACCAGCCGGCCGCAGCTCCAGTAGCGTATGGTGAAATGGGTGTGTGGCGGCTCCTCCGTCCTCTCAGGCTCGTCAAGGTAGATGGGTACGACCGGTACCCGACCGCGGTAGTAAAGCCCACACCTGCAGAGGCCATGAACCTCAACCATCACCCCTCACCCTCCAGCTCCCGAAGCGCGTGCTCGGCCGTGAGCGCTATCCTGACTAGGCGTGTAGACGGCTCCCCATCCAAAAGACAGAGCCCCTGGATAGTCTCTAAGGCCGACTTGACGCGCCTCAGCTTTGTACCCACATCGCCTGGCCTCTCAGACCCGTTTCGACCCTCCCTTTTAGGCTCGAAACCGTTAGACCGGTCCATGAGCCTTTCACCTCCGTGGATACCGCGCTATAAACTTCCCGTTAGCCTGAAGCCGGTAGCGGTAACCACCTATCTCGACCATGTGGCTAGGCGAAGCCCTCAACCTCTCAAGAAGCTCAGGAGCCCTATCGGCGAATACCCATTCGCCGCACCCCGAGCGATAGGGCTTCCAGGGTAAAGAGTCAAGACCAGCCAGCTCCTGCCTCACCTCAAGGTTGCGTTCAACCTCCTCGAAAAGCTCCACGACACGCCTCCGGTAAGCCTTTACGAGTTCGTCAAACTCC
>CAYSTQ010000170.1:0-4586 GCA_964433855.1 uncultured Thermoproteales archaeon | reverse complement strand
TTAGTAGCTCTTTTAAGCTGTCCATAACTATTAGCGGCGAATGCCACTAGTCCCTGCGCTCTTAGGTATGCTGCTCCATCTACGGCTAATAGGCCGGAACGATACACTATGACAGGCTTGCCGAGTCTGGCCAGGGACGGAAATATTTTACGGGCGTTTCCTCCTATTCTAAAAACGGCGATCACGTGTACTTGCGACTCCTGTATCCTAGACTGTAATTCTTCAAGGCAGTCTTTGTCTTCAACTAGGACTGGCTCGTCTACCTCGGCAAGTCCTCTTAAAGATTCGCGGATCTCGGCTGATATACTATAGGCGGATTTAACGGCTTCCTTCCTGTTTAAGGGAGGGTTATGGGGGTATTCTTTTCTAAGGTTTATTGCAACGGGTAGAATCCTAATCCTGAACTCGGTATATGCCTGTATCATGTGGTAAGGTTTTTCCCTGGTAATTTTAAAGCCTTTTCGGGTAAGAGTTAACGGCCAGCTGGAAATTCAGTGTGGTGATTATAATGTTCTAGCTATAACCGTTACTGTTCCGTGTATTCTCCCTTAAGCCCCCCTGGACTTATACTGGCTTATGGCCATTTTGTCGAATTTGGAGATATTTACCGGTGAAACTATAGACTTAGGCGTGTCATTACGTGATCCTGAGACATGGGAGCTTGTTGCTAATCGGGAAATCGGGCCATCCTTAAAATCCTTATTTATTTTTGTGAAAGGGTTTTTAGTGAAAAACTTAAATGTCCGTATTAAGACGCTGGTCAATGGTGGCCGTGTTGCCACGCTACGTGTTTGGGCCGGTACCGTCTAGACGTCTGGGTTTTTCGGTAGGAGTGAACAACATTTCTTTTAAACATTGTTCTTATTCATGTGTTTACTGCCAGCTGGGGAGGACCACTAGGCTTGAAATAGCCCGCCGAAGCTTTTATGATCCAAAGATAATCGTAGAGAAAGTGATAAACTACGTGGAGAAGTGTAGTAAAGTAGATTATGTGACCTTTGTCCCGGATGGTGAACCGACACTTGATGTAAACCTAGGGAAAACAGCTAGAGCTTTAAGAAACAGTATTGATGTTCCAATAGCGATCCTGACCAATGCCTCTCTACTGTGGCTCGAGGACGTAATGCTTGATCTTAACGAGTTTAACCTGGTTTCACTTAAAATTGATAGTGGATCTTTAATGACCTGGAAAGCCATTAACAGGCCGCATCCAGGCCTCCGTCTAGAAGACATTATCGACTCGATAAAAAGGTTTGCTAGAGAATATAGAGGCACCCTTATAACTGAGACTATGCTGGTAAACGGGGTTAACGTCTCAGAAAACAATCTACGAATGATAGCAGACATACTGGGCGATGTCAGGCCGGATAAAGCCTACATATCGGTTCCGACTAGGCCGCCCGCGGAGCCATGGGTTAAACCGGCCAGTGAAGAAGTCGTTAACAAGGCGTATTCTTTAGCTACTGAAAGGCTTGGTGCTGGCAAAGTCGAGTTGCTTCTCGGTTATGAGGAGGCTAAGTTTAGACCTGTAGGTGACCCGGTGGAATCGCTGCTTGCCACGGTTTCTGTTCATCCTATGAGGATAGATTATGCTGTGAAATACCTGGAAAGGGCTGGCCTGGATCCTTCAGAGGTCTTATCCAGGTTAAAAAACGAGAAACAAATAGCCTTGGTCAGGTACAGAGGACACTTGTTCATTATTAAAAAAATCTCCTAACTTTTCTAACTGTATCAGCGCAGGTATTCTTGATGGTTTAATGCTTAAATAACTATGGTGTGCTTTATATCTGTGGAATAAGCCAGCGTTTTCAAGGTGGAAAAATATGAGGAAAGCCCTGTTGTTTCTGTTAATCCTACTTCTGGCGGCAGTTGGCTGCGCGTATTCCCGTCCAGGGCAGTACACTTACTATCTGCATGTCCCGCCAAACTCGGATATATGCTATCTCTGGGGGGTGGGCTGGTTCGATGGTACGAAAGTTGAAGTGTATGAGTTGAAGCCGGACGGCGAAGAAGCCTTACTGACCTCGGCTGTCCTAAATAGAATGGAGGTTAAGAAGCTATACACGTTTAGTAGTAGGGAATCAGACGGCTGGTTTATCAAAGTTGTGGCGTCAAAGAGGCTTGGCGTGTTGCTAGATGACAGAGATGCGACGTCGACATTGTACCCATCTTACAATGGGACGTTTACAGGTAAGGAATTCATTATTTACGGAGTCATACCATCATCGCTTCGTCCTACGGGCTCCCTAATATACGCTTACGAGGACGCTAAGGTTACGATATACGATGACAAAGGTAAAAAGATACAGGAGTTCGCGTTAATTCAGAACAGGAGTAAGATACTTAAGTCCATAGGTCTGCCGGGTCCGTGGCACATAGTTTCGACCGGCAGAATACTTTGCGGTACATGGTCAGAGAACTCTTTTGCTTTCTTAGTTGATGAAAGGGGTAGGTTTATAGGGAGGCACTTCGCTGGCATAGTAAATGGAGGAAGCGGTTTTCAAACGGTGGTAGTCATTATACCGTATGAGCCAGCCCTAGTGAGAGTGTACGACGCCATCTCAAACAAGCTGATAGCTGAGAAGAAGCTCACCGAGGCCGATGTCGCCGTGAACAACCACTGGTACTTGATGTTCAACCGCAGCGAGCCTATAGCTTTACGCATAGTCAGCACGGGCGATATATCGGTCATGTGCGGCAGTCCTGAGGCTGGGGTCGGTCCAGAGGCCCTTAACACGCCTCTCGGGGACGATTTCTCGGTTATGGGTATCCAGGCGAATGTGGAGACCAGGATTTTCATGAGTCATGTGAACTCCAGCTCTTACACGATCCTCTTCGCGAAAGAGCCGGCTAGCGTGACCATAGACGGTTTCTACAGGATAAACATAGGGGCGGATGGCTACGTGATACTTACTAACAGGGAGGGGCTTGCCGATAATTTCCCAAGCCTAAGCGGGGCTGGAAAAGTGTTGAATATAGGTCCTCGGGTCCACGTCATAGTTTCAGACAAGCCGGTTATGTTGTTGCTCTATCAGATCGGGGGGGACTGGAATGACTGGGGTAACTACGCTGTGGCGTTTGAGGACGTAGGGATAGATCTAGGGCCTCCGAGGCCGAGCAAGGGGTTCGAGGAGGCTGGCGGTGGGGCTGACTACACGATGTATATAGGGGCTGGAGCCGCTGCGGCGGTTATAGTAGTTCTGTTACTGCTGCTTAAGCATAGAAAGAGATCGGCCTAGACTCTCTTCTTCAAGTTTTAAATATATATTTATATAGCCTTTTTATTTGGAGGCGGTGATTGTTGGAGAAGAGTTTTGAGCACGCGCCATATCTACGCGAATCAAATGGGTTTTTAATAGTTGGAAACAGCTGGCTGAGGCTTGTCCTTAGGGTTGGAGACAGCTTCGGCCCTGCTAGGCTAGAGGACGTTTCCAGCGGTATTGTTCTTGCGGACGGATACGTCTATAGAGTGTTCGATGAGTATGAGCCGCTGGAGTTCGTTGGCTGGAATGCTGAAAGACGTGGTGAATGCCTTGAAGTGTCTCTGGTTGGTAGGCTTAAAGAAATAGAGGTACATCAATGCTTTAGAGTTCCTGGGAATGAGGCTTGGCTTGAAGAGAGAATTAAACTGGTTAATCATGGTGAAAATGTTTTAGATAGCGAAAAGCTGGCCTGTGGCTTTACCAGGGCTGTTAATAGCTTGACGGAGAAATGGCGGCTTACCGCCATACCTTTCAGACGGGAGCTCTCCGGCCGGAAAGGAGAGTACATGGATTTCACTCTAAGCCATGTTACGGGGAACAAGGGCTGGTTCTGGCTGTGGGACCGTGGCGCAAAGAAGGTTTACAGCGACGCCTTTGGTTCTGAGGGCTGGGCCCTAACCTATGGCGGTAATTCTCTTCTCGTGCTGAAATATTCTCCTAACGGAATAGAGTATTCACTTGTAGAGTCTATAGGCGGCAGAGCTGTGAGGTTCGGCGGCTGTGGCGTGTGGCTTCTCGGGGATCCTGAGGCTGCCCTGTCCGTGAGTCCAGGCAGGCCGGTTGAGTTTGGGCTAACACGGTATGAGATTGTTAAAGGCGGTTGGAGGGAGGCCTACTACGCGTTCCGGCGTTTCATGGAGAGCCATGGCCACGGGGTTCCAGAAGGATATAATCCGCCAGTTCACTGGAACGAGTTGTACGACAACCCGCTCTGGTGGGGGCCTGACACGCCGGAGAGGAGGGCTAAGTATTACAGGCTGGAGGACATGGTTGTCGAGGCTGAGAAGGCTAGGGAGATCGGTTGTGAGGCTCTTTACCTGGATCCGGGCTGGGATACCAGTTTTGCCTCGAGCATATGGGCTGAAGATAGGCTTGGTAGGTTTGAGGATTTCGTAAAGCTTATGAACGACAAGTATGGCCTCAAGGTTTCTCTCCATACTCCGCTGGCCGCATGGAGTGACGTGGCGGCCTATCCTGAGGAGGCCAGGAGGCTTGATGAAGAGGGTAAAAGGCTCTTCTCGCTCTGTATGGGGTCTGGCGCATATATTGAGGAAAAGGCCCGTAGGCTCGTCGAACTATGCAAGAGGGGCGCTGTCTTTCTCA
>CAYSTQ010000169.1:0-4594 GCA_964433855.1 uncultured Thermoproteales archaeon | reverse complement strand
TTGCGTTTGCGAGATATTTAAGGCTTAGAGAGTAGTCTTTCTCGAGCATCGGATCCGTAATCCTGTAGCTTCTGAGAACACCTATTCTCTCACGGTTTATGTTTCCGAGGTCACTAGCTATCCACAGCCTCGTTAAACCTATGAAGTGGGTTGAACCCGGCGGCCCGCTCAGCATGCCTTTTACGACGGCTATCTTGCTCATCGTCCCGAGAGGGGTTTGGGCCTCCACCACGACGTCGAAGCGCTCCTCCGGCTCCACGTATACAGCCATTATCTTAGCCATGTAGTCGTAGTCCCATCCATAGTGCCAGAACTCCGTGTGGGTCTCAGATCCGTAGATCATCGGCGTTATCCTCATGATGGTGGTACTTACAACCCCTGATTCAGGCTCAGCGGGGCTGAACGGGCCCATAGCCTCCGGGGGATGTAGAACCTCGTTGGGCTCCATCAAGGCGTTGAAGAAAGCTGGCGGCGTCACTGCGCGCGGGTTCTGCAGGCCGAACAGGACGGTTTGAGAGGCCTTGAAAACCACCGTTGGAACGGGCTTCAGGCTACCCTTCACCCCTTCGTCCATCTTAACGTATTGAGGGAATGTGCCTGCCCCGTACTGCCCCAGGTCTGGTGCGTAGACAACCCCGCCGCGCACAGCATCCATGACATACGCCCTTATACGGTATATCCCGAGCGCCGTCTCCAGGCCTGGAACCAGGCCGTTAACCACGAATATACCATCTTCGCCGGATTTAGCAAGTATCACGGCGTACGGGATATAGGCGTTATCCGGCTTCTCGACGATCACTAGGGCCCCGGGCACAGCGGTATAGAAGGCAGGCTCAGTGAAGTTGTGAACCAGAACCTGGCCTATCAGCTTGACGAAGCCCCTAGCGACGTAGAAGAGACGCTTTCTTCGTTCAGCCTCGAAAGGCTTCCACTCGGAGAAGTATTTGGAGAGGCCGGGATCCATGGATACGCCGTATGCTATGGAGGCTGAGAGCTTCAGCTGCGGCATCAAGTTTTCATAGTTTATGAACTCCGGTAGGTCAGTGGGGGTTAACAGCCTTGGCGCAACGTCGTGTATCGTGTGTATTTGATAGGAGAGGGAGAAGCAGGCCAGCGTTATCGGCTCAACGTCGAAGAAGGCCCTATAAGGCACGAGATCCAGGTAACTTGTAGTATATATAGGGTCTGTAACCAGGTTTTTGGGCGAGAGCCCCGTCTGCTTCTCAACCACCTTTAAGTTTCTAGTCAGCCACCCCTCGAAGTAAGACTGTACCCCTGCCTCGCCGTAGGAGCCGCTTCTCCAGGCACTTCTCCCATAGAAAAAGCCGCCGTAGAAAAGGCCTAGCTTATCGCTTCCCGACGTGAAGTCGAAGAACAGTGCGAAATAGGGCTTCAACCCGTAGGTGACGTTGTTAAAGAAGAAGTTCTCCGTGAACTCTCTTGCGCCCGCCAGAGCCTCCCAGTGCCCCGAGAGCAGGAGTATGACCACTGTCCTGTAAGGTCTGTGCTTCCCGAAATACCTAGCCAGCTCAACGAGGAACGCCGCCGCTGTAGCGTCCTCAGCGCCAGGAGCCTTGGACGGCACTATAGACCACGAGTCGAAATGGGCCCCTAGGAAAACCGCCTCGTCGCTCTTCCCTTCTCCCTGTATGACCGCGACTATGTTAATGCCCTCTCTCTCTTCAAGCCTGTTTCTGGAGACCAGCGAAACCTTCACGCTCCCCTTTTCAAGTAGTTTTTTCAAGTAGATGGCGTCGCTTCTCGAGATCATGAATCTAGGCATATTAACTGGCAACATGACCTGTTTACTGAGTGCCTCCCATCTGGTAGTCTCAAACGGCTCGATGAACACTACGGCCCTCGCCCCCAGCTCAAAGGCTTTAACCCAGTTATCTAGGGAGTTGAACTCCATCAGCACGATGCTGCCGTTAACGTCGTGCCTGCTTAAATCCTCCAGGCTGCCTCTACCAACGTAGATAAGCCTGCTGTTCTCGATACCTCCCTCTGGAACAGGACAGGCCTCAACGAGGTTCGGCCATAACGGATAAAGCTTTATGACACGGCCTCCGTCTCCCTTTACTGTCAAATACGAGCCTTCATCAATGGGCACGATAACCTTGTACTTATGAAGGAGTAGCCGGTCAACAGAGCGGTTTAACGCGCTGACAAGGTAGTCAACCGCCCTGTAGAATCCCTTGGTCCCTGTAAGCCTCGTGTCTACGCCTGCAAGTACGCTGACATGCTGCTGTATTTTAGAGGCGTCAATATAGTTGACTATGCGGGAGTAATCCAGATCATCTCCAGGCGGCTGAGCTACCGTTAAGCCGTCTGAAAACAAGATAAATATCCACAACGCCAGTATTAGCGCCAGCGACCTGACCACGCGCATGGATCACATCGCCTCCTTAAATATATTATCTATGGTTAATAAAAAAGAAAGGAGTTTTACTAGAAGAAGTGAAAGTATTCATTGAACATCAGCATCCATATCGTCTCGAACCAGCTTATCAATGTGCCGAACACTGCATACCCTATTATGTAGCCAGCCACCGACGGAACACCGTAGCGCTCGTACCAGCGCGCGCCACCTATCTTCAGGGTCACTAGCTTGAGGGCTAGGGCTATAATGGCGCTGCCGACAAACCATGGATGCCACGCGAAGAACACGCCTATAAGGTTAAGCGGGAACCATGGATAGGTCATTCTAAGCTTCTGCAATATGAGGGCGAGCACTATGCCTACTACCCACCATCCAACCCGCCACGGGTTAGGCTCAGGCCCCTTCGCAGCCCAGAACCACTTCCACCTAGCTGGGCCCCACACGTTAGACTTCGTCACGTCGGTGTCCCTAAACCAGCGCGGCCCTGATAACCCTAAGGTGTAGGATAGGCCGACGTAGGTCATGTAACAGGCGATAGTGCCTATGATTATAGCTATGGCGTTCGCCACGAAAGTGTCGCGGAAGCTTAGCTTAAGCTCGTAGCCTAGCTTGAAGTTCCTCATCATGCCCCATGGATACAGTGGATCCTGGCTCCAGAAGTTGTCAGTCATGCCTATCATGAAGGCTGTGCCGAACTGTGCCGTGTTGAGCGCCGGGTTTGCGGTAAACGCGCCTATCCCCTGGCCTACAGACCAGAGCAGGAAGGATAAATCGTGGAAATACCTGTGTGGGAAGTCCACGTAGTATCCCACGAACTGTATGTTGGCCGTCTGAATGATCAGCCATATGGCGAGCCATATAATCGTGATTATCGGCGGTGCCCCTGCGGCTGAGAAAAGCGCTATGAAGAGCAGGCTGAATATGGCTAAGCCGCCCACGCTCCATGAAAACGGTATTTCTCCAGGCTCTTGCTCATATTCAACCGGCTTCCTGAACAGTTTCTTGAAGGCGGCAACCATGTACTCCCAGTTAAATACTATGGGCGCCAGCCCCAGGGCTATCGGGATGCTCCACAGTTGCCAGAGACGGTACGGGAATATGGTCGGCCAGTCGAAGCCGGGCACCGCCTTGTTAGCCTGCGCGGTCGGGGGCAGGAAGCCGGTTGCTATGCCGACGGCTGGGTATATCCAGTAGAAGATGAAGAAGAAAGCGATTATCGAAACTAGCAGGTCTATCGGAGCTAGGTATGCGTAGCCTACGAAGTCGAACGAGAAGGCTGGCCACCAGTATAGCCACGCTCCGGGAAGTATGGCGCCTAGGTAGGGCCTGAAATCTATGGGCCACTGGTCGGTCCAGGGCATTGGCTTGGCCTTCGAGAAGTTTACGACGTACGTTACAGTGCCGACTATGGCTCCGACGACAAACATTAGCCAGAAGGCCCTGTTTAGAGAGATGTTGAAGAGCCTTGGCCTACTGTCCTCGTACGTTGTGCCGAGTTCAAGCAGGGTTATCTGAGGGACTATAGAGGGGAACGGTAGCTTCTCTATAGCTATGAACTGCTTGGACCAGAAGGCCGCCAGGGACAGCCCGAGCATAAGTATTGTGATGTTGAGTAGGATGAAGTACATTAGCGGGGCGCTCCAGGCACCCCATGGGACGGCGGCACCACCCTGAACCACGCTCTCCAGGTTTTCAACAGGGACTACCATGAATGGTGGTACTACCTGTGAGACCTTCTCCCATAAGGCTGGGGAGAGGAACTTGGGGGCGTAGGGTAGGGCGAGCCTCCAGTTGTCTATGTAAGGCATGGTTGCAGCTGTCGAGGTAGCTATAAAGAAAAGGGCGGCGTCAGCCGGGCTTAACCTCTTCCTGAAAAGTATCGTGTTAAGAACAAAGAACCAGAACATGAAGACGGTGACGTTAACCCACATCCTGGGTCCACGCTGGTTAGCTACGGTGAACAGGGCTGCAACAACCATTAACACGATAATCTTAGTAGGAGTCAATATTGAAGGTTTCATTTCTGAAATTCCTTCTTTTTCTC
Organism: uncultured Thermoproteales archaeon; assembly: GCA_964433855.1. GTDB lineage: Archaea > Thermoproteota > Thermoprotei > Thermofilales > CAYSTQ01 > CAYSTQ01. The sequence continues at coordinate 170 of CAYSTQ010000169.1, read as the reverse complement.
CCAAATAGTCTCCCCTCAGTCCTATATCTGTATACGTCTTTATAAGCGTTAGCGAAAAATATAAATACCATTATAGAAGGCTGCAAAAAACAAAATATTTGCCAGAAATCTGAAAACGTTCGCCGAAAAATCTAAAATACTCATCAGAAATTCATATAGTAAAAAATATA
>CAYSTQ010000168.1:0-4603 GCA_964433855.1 uncultured Thermoproteales archaeon | reverse complement strand
ACGCCGGTCAGGAGGTTGGCTACAGGCTCACTGTTGACCCCTCTAACCCCTCCATCCCTCGACTCGAGTAGAAGCACCCAGCTCCTTCTCTCCTTGTCAAAAAACGTCTTTACCTGGTCCCCCCACCCGGCACCCACTGGGGACCAGTGCCCGGAGCCTTCAAAGCCCCCGTTACTACACAGGTTTTCATCGAGGACACGGTACCCGTAAACGTAAGTCACCTTAGACAAGGCCGAACCCCCCATGAGATTATAGAGGAGTAACATGGCCCCTATGAAACCCGCCGCTAAGGCTAAAACCGTTAAAAATAACCTCCGCCTCATAGCGTCCCTCACCCAGCGGGGCCAAAGGGGCCTAGCCAAACCTGTATTCCTCCCTGTACATATTTAACTCTTAACACAGCCACGTTTCTTTCCGAGGCTTTTTTATTAGAAAGACTGGCGCCACAGATAGTTTTCCACGGTTCCCTAATTAGTCCCGTTTATCCCTACGTAGTAGCCTCTTAGGAAATGCTTGAAGAACATTGGCTATAGTTTAAAACGCTAGGCCGATGCAGCCTCACCAGCCTGGGAGAGCTTAAATAAATATAGAGAACTAGAGATACGGTGCAGAACATGCTGAAGCTACTTATAGTCGGCGACCTAGCCCCCTACACCCAGTCATACTTGAAACCACGTGAAACCTGGCCATCTATCCTCGGCAGGATACTTGAGTCCTGGATCGACGAGGAAAGCCGCGTCGTTACGTGCGACTACGGTGAAAAAGGTGTCGGCGAGTCAGTGGAAAGAGCTGGGCAATTACTTGAAAGTCATAAGCCAGACATAATGCTTTTAACTGTGGGATTAAGCGATGTGTCGACTGGCGTCGACCAGCTCCTGGAAGAGGTTAAACGTTTCGCCATTAAGGCTAGGCAAGGCGGAGCCAGGCCAGCGGTCGCCACCCATCCGCCGGTAACCAGCAGAGCTGTACACACAGGCCTGCTGTCCAAGGAAGATTATTTCGTGGCGCTTCAGGAGCTTGAACAGCACGCCGACGCTATAAGAAAACTGGCGAGCGAAGAGGGCATCGTTCTAGCCGACATATATAGGTTTCTGGCTGAAAGACCCGTGCTCCTTAAACACGTGTACGACGGCGTCCACCTGGACGACGTGGCTCAGGCAGCTGTAGCACCCTACGTGGCGTCAAGGCTCCTGGGGCCTATAGGCGTCAATTATCCTTTTACCGAGCTTAAAGAGCTGGTCAAGGTTTACTCGGATGGTATGCATAACGCCTTCACCGACATAGCTTTCTGGAAGGAGGAATACTGGCTAAGCTTCAGGACCGGAACCAGGCACTTCATCAGGGAGCGCGACGACGGGGTCATAACCGTTGTCAGGTCAGCCGACCTATACAGGTGGAGCCGGGTCGCCAGGCTCAGAGTAGAGGGCTGGGACGCACGGGATCCCAAGCTCCTACCCTGGGGCAGCAGGCTTTTCCTCTACACCCAGTGCTGGAGTCCATCGCTAAGAATCCATGCGAGCTTCTGCTTCTACACCGACGACGGGGCTAGCTGGCAGGGTCCCTTCAAGTGTGGGGATTACGTCTTCTGGCGGCCACATATATACGGCGGCAAAGCCTACGTGGCGGCTTACAGATCTGGTGAGAAAGCGGAGGACTGGGAAGTACATCTTCTGGAGTCCGGCGACGGGGTTAACTGGCGGTACGTGGCTACTATGGCTAGGGGGGATAAGGTCAATGAGACGGACATTGTTTTCGAGGATGACAAGGCGTGGGCATTCGCCAGGAGGGAGGCAGGCACTAGGAGGCTTTTGATGTTGGAGTCGACCCCGCCCTTCAGGGAGTGGCGGAGCAGGGAGCTTTCACGCGTGGTTCAGGGGCCAGCAGCTATACGTTTAAACGGCAAAACGTTTGTTTCAGGCAGGTTTTTCGTTGAGAAAGGGGTTGCTAGGACAGGCCTTTTCCTTCTCTGCGGGGATAGGCTTAAGCTTGTATTCGAGTTTCCGAGCGGGGGAGATTGCTCATATCCAGGCATGCTGTATAGGAACGGGTTGCTAGTGATGAGTTACTACTCCTCTCACGAAGGCTCCGGTACAGGCGATGCCCCATCAGACATTTACCTAGCTCTTCTTAACCTCTCTAAAATAGCTGAATGTTTTTAGTTAGTGAACCAGGTTAGATGCACAGTTTATAGTAAGAAGGCTACGCAATCCTCCTCGAATGCTTTCGCTGGCTGACACCAACGTAGACGAAGCTAGCACTAAGCTTTCCTAGGTCAAACACTTCGACTCAGCCATTAAGCATTAACGCGTCTATAGATACAAAACATGTTTATTAATCAACAACCGAAATACATATATCTAAGTCACTATTATTTTATATAAAGGTGAGGGGTATGATTAGCTACCGCCTCACCTTTCTACTTCTTGCGGCCATCCTAGTAGCACTGGTTTTAGCGACAGGCTGCTTCATGCAGAACGCCCAGCCCTCTACAGCAACCTTAAACATAAGGGTGTTCGACTGGGCGGGTAAACCTGTTGAAAAAGCCAGAGTATACGTGTTCGCGGTCGGCGACACAGGGCCTTCAAGGATAGTCGGGGAAGGCGTTACCGACAGCCGTGGAGAGGCCACAGTTGTCTTTAACCTAGAGGGAGATCTGGCGGCTAAGGCTTCAAAGAGTGAAAACATAAACCTTTTTATTCACTGCTATATACCAGGCGTCTTGCTTGAGGCTAAAGCCCTCTCGATCAAGCCACCCTATAGGGCCAGCATCAGTATAAGGAGCAGCAAGCTAGTAAACCAGGAGACTATAACGCCTCTATCCGAGCAGGAGGCGCCAGAACTCGTAGACTACGAGGACAGGCCCAACCAGCTGGTCTGGTTAACAGAGATCCATTCTGTCCCCGGAGTAACCCAGAAAGTCACGGTGTACGAGGGGGCAGTGATTAAGGTTGACGCTTTAACAAGAGTTGGTGAGACCGGCTCCTTCACGGTCTCGGGTAGACATACTATATCATTCTACAAGTCTGCATGGGCCCAGGTCAGCGATGGAGATGCCCGTGTCGTGAAGGGGTACTACACCTTCACATGGGAGAAATGGTATTATCCAACAAGCAGAGAGTATGTGGAGCAAGCCTACTGCAGGCGGTGGGAAGGCGTTATAACTAAGGACGGAGTGGCTGGCGGCGACGGGGAGTTGCCACCATATCCAAGCGGTTGGCATTACTTCACGGTATCCGGCGGCACGGGTTTAAGCCATGGAATCACAATTAGCTATACCGTTAGCGTCGGGGCCAGCGTGTACTTCACTAAGATACAGACCACACTGAAGTTCGGCGTGGAATGTACTTATTACACCGGTTTCAGGCGGGAAGTGGTCTTTGGCGGCGCCAGCGACGACACCTACTATATTTATGATCGAGGCCTCGGAGCCAGCACCGATGTGTCAACGTGGCCTTTCATCTATGTAGCTAAAAAACCTTAAGCCTGACAGCTTTGATCGGGAAATGCTTGCTGCGTGGCAGCCTCCTGACCGGTAGCTGGTCAGCTTTCCCTTTCGATGACCGTAACTTTAAACCCGAGGTCTTTCAAGGGTTTAAAGTCCTCGTCGAACGTTAAGATCTCGGCGTCGCTATCGCTGCACGCTATTAAAACATCTAGATCTGGGACTTTCACGCCTTTCAGCATAAGCTCTGCTTTTACCTTGGCAGCTCTCTTAACCACGTCAGAGTCAACAGGAGTCTCTGTGAGCGCCTTCAGCATGTCACTGACCACGATAATCTCCCTTAAATCACCGTGTTTCCTCCAAACATAGTTGGCCCCCACAAGCAGTTCGTAGACAGTGAGCGAGCTGACGAGAAGATCCTCGCACCTATCCTTTCTCTTCTCCAGGATCTCCACTGTCTTCCTGTTACCCTTCATAAGCTCGATTAAGAAGGATGTATCCAGTATGATCTTCAAATCCTCACCTTAAAGCTTCTCCTTATCTCTTTAGAGATTCTCTCTAGATCATCTTCATAACCAGTTCTTTCAGCGGATCTGATCAGCATATCTATTCTCTTTTCAACATTTTTCTTTATCAGCTCATCAATAATGGCACTGAAGCTTTTCTTTCCCTTAATTCTGACAAGTTTTTCATATACCTCGTCCGAGATGGTTATCGTTTTCATGCTTCATGTATTGTAAACGAGAATATATAAATTAATCGACTATAAAGTGTACTATGCCTCTTAGAAGCCTTCAAGCCTAGGAGCTAGTTAGCTTTCCCAAGCCATACTTCTCGGTTAAATAGCTGACTGTAAAAAAGCCGCAGTCAGGCCTTCACCCTTCCATAAAGGCCATTTCTCCACCTCTGGAACTGCTGGTCACTTAACTAGAAGTTTAAAGGCGGCTGACAGGAAGGCTAGCCCTATCGCTACGGCGGCAAGCCCAGCAGCATACCTCATTATATACTCTATGTTGAAAAACAAAGCTATCCCGGCCATAATGAAGAAGAAACCTACCATGGCAAGCATCATGAAACCTATGGAGCCCTTTATGCTAACGCTTTTCTCGGCCTTAACCTTAACTCCCTGATATTTAATATAAGCCATAGCTAGGAAGCCCA